>URTO01000121.1 GCA_900550745.1 uncultured Desulfovibrio sp.
TTGGAGGGGGGAGGGAGAAGCCTTTCTTCAGAAAGGTTCTCCCTCCCCCCTCCAATTCATCTATTCCACACCACCACTACAGCGTAGCGGCTTCTTCGACCATTTCAAAGGCTTCGATAACGTCGCCGACCTTGATGTCGTTGAAGTTTTCGAGGCTGATGCCGCACTCGTAGCCTTTGAGGACTTCGCGGACGTCGTCCTTGAAGCGGCGGAGCGAGGCAATCCTGCCGTTGTGCACGACCACGCCGTCGCGGAGCAGGCGGATGCTGGCGCTGCGGGTGAGCTTGCCGTCGACGACATGGCTGCCCGCGATGGAGCCGACCTTGGGCACGGAGAAGACTTCGCGCACTTCGGCCTGACCGAGGTACACCTCACGGCTGACGGGAGCGAGCAGGCCGGCCATGGCGCTCTTGATCTCGTCCACGAGCTTGTAAATGATGTCGTAGAAACGGATGTCCACGCTTTCGTGTTCGGCCATTTCCTTGACCTTCGCCGTGGGACGCACGTTGAACCCGATGATGATGGCGTCGGAAGCCGAAGCCAGCAGGATGTCGGATTCCGTGATCGCGCCGGTGCCGCCGTGGATGATGTTGATGCGCACCTTTTCCGTGCTCTGCTTGTTGAGCGCATCCACGATGGCTTCGAGGGAGCCCTGTACGTCGGACTTGACGACGAGGTTGAGCACGAGCGCTTCCTGATCGTCCGCCTTGCGGGACAGGAAGGTTTCGAGGGTTACACGGGACTGCTTGGCGAGTTCGCGTTCACGCAGCTTGACGGCGCGGCTTTCCGCAATGCGGCGGGCCAGCTTTTCGTCCTCAAGGCAGATGAACTCCTCACCGGCTTCCGGCACGCCTTCAAAGCCCTGCACTTCCACAGGGATGGACGGCCCGGCCTCTTTGACCTTGCGGCCCTGGTCGTTGAACATGGCGCGCACGCGGCCGCTGAATACGCCGCACACGAAGGTGTCGCCCTGATGGAGCGTACCTTCCTGAATGAGTACGGTCGCCACGGGGCCGCGGCCCTTGTCGAGCTTGGCTTCCACGATGTGCCCGCGGGCAGGCTTGTCCGGGTTGGCCTTGAGCTCAAGGATGTCGGCTTGGAGGGCCAGCATTTCAAGCATTTCGTCGAGGCCGTCGCGGGTCTTGGCGGAAACTTTGCAGACCACGGTATCCCCGCCCCATTCTTCGGGCACAAGGCCGAGGGAGGCGAGCTCCTGAAGCACACGGTCAGGGTTGGCCGTGGGCTTGTCCATCTTGTTGACCGCAACCATGATCGGCACGCCGGCGGCGCGGGAGTGGTTCACGGCTTCGCGGGTCTGTTCCATGACGCCGTCGTCGGCGGCGACGACCAGCACCACAAGGTCGGTCACCTGCGCGCCGCGGGCACGCATGGCGGTGAACGCTTCGTGGCCGGGCGTATCAAGGAACACGATTTCGCCGCGCTTGGTCTTTACATGGTACGCGCCGATGTGCTGGGTGATGCCGCCCGCTTCGCCGCTGGTCACGTTGGTCTTGCGGATGGCGTCGAGCAGCGAGGTTTTGCCGTGGTCGACATGGCCCATGATGGTCACGACCGGAGGACGGCGCTTGAGCTGTTCAGGCAAGTCCTCAATGCGGTGTTCCGCCAGATACTGTTCCTCGGCGAAGCCCACCTTTTCCACTTCATAGCCGAATTCGGCGGCTACGACGGAGGCCGTGTCGATGTCCAGTGCCTTGTTGATGGTCGCCATGATGCCGAGGTTGAACAGCACCTTAATGATTTCATTGGACTTCAGGCCCATCTGGTGAGCCATGTCCGCCACACGGATGGCTTCTTCGACGCGGATCTTGCGCTTGGCGGCCTTGATGGGCTGCGTAGCCTGAGACACGGGGCGGCTGGTATTCTTGGGCCGTCTGCGTCCGCCTCTGCGCGGCATATCATCCATATCCTCGTCGCGGCGGCGCCCGGCGCCCATTGAATCCTGAAAATCAATAGTGCGGCGGCTCTTGTTGTTGCGCTTCTTTTTGCTCTGGCCTTCCCGATCCGGGAGCGGCCCGCCGGGCGCGGCACCGGGAGCGAAGCCTCCGGGGGCTCCCCCACCGGCAGAGCGCTGGCCCTGATAGCCGGTACGGGCCGGGCGGTTGTCGTCGCGTCCCTGTCCGGGGCGTCCATCACGCGACTGTCCGGGACGTCCGTCCCGTGCCTGCCCATCGCGTCCGGCGCCGCGGCTGTCTCGCCCGTCGGATGAGGCGGCCTGCTGCGTGCGGGCGGCGGCTACGGCTGCGGGATCGGGGCGGGAAATGACACGAACCTGCGGCGTGGCCGGTTCCTGGGGACGGCGCGGCTTGCGGCGGTCGCGGCGCTCGTCGTCTTCGCCTTCGGAGGAAGAGGAGGCATTGGAGCGGTTGCCTTCGGAAACCGGAGGCAGCAGCGAAGGCGCGGAAGAGCCTTCTGGCCGCGCGGAGGCGGCGGGCTGCGCCTTGCGGGGCTTTTCGGCTTCTTCAGCTTTCTTGGCTGCGGCAGCGGCGGCTTCGGCGGCAGCTTTCGCGGCAGCGGCTGCTGCTTCGGCGGCGGCCTTTGCAGCGGCCTCCTCGGCGGCTTTGGCAGCGGCGATGTCCTGAGGACGGCTGATCACCTTGGCGGCCGGGGTGGCTTCACGCAGCCCGGAACGCTTTTTCTGCCGGTTGTCGCGCGGCTGGCGCGGCTTCTGCTCGTCGGCCTTGTCCGCTTCGGCAGCCGGAGCGGGCTTTTCCCCGGCGGCTTCCTTCACAGGTTCCTGCACGGAAACTTTCGGAGCGGCCGGCGCTGCGGGCTCCGCAGCCGGGGCCGGCGCGGCGGCCTGTGCCTCGGATGCGCCGGGCACGCTGACGATGCGGGCCGTGGGCGTCTGGCTTTCACGCGGGGCCCTGCGTTCCGCGCGGGGCGCCTCTTCGCCTTCAGCCGCGGCGTCCTCGGCGGACTTGCTGCGGCGGCGGACAATGACGCCGGACTGCACTTCGCGGCGGCCGCCCTGTTCGGATGCGGCGGAGTCTTTCAAATGGTTCTTCACGCGCTCGATGTCCTCCGCAGCAATGCTGCTGGAAGTGCTTTTCGCCGGAATATCCAGCTCACGCAACGCCTGCAAAAGATTCTTGGTCGGTACGCCAAGCTCCGTCGCAAGGTCTTTCACCTTGGTCTTGTCTTCAGTCATGCACTAATCTCCCTTACGCTTCCGCCCGCCTGTGCGGAACCGCCGGAATTTTTCCCGGCAGGCCGTTTCCGAGCATACATACCAGCCGCGTCCGGGCTGGGTTTGGCTCTCATCGACCAGAAATTCCCCCCCCTGCGGGGACAGAACGTGGCGCACGAGCTCCTGTTTGGGCATGCGCCTTCTGCATATGGCGCACATCCGGGTGGGCACATGCCCCCGGTCCATGCTATTCGCCTTCCCCGGCCGCCGTTTCGTCGGCCTTGTCCGCATCGGCATCGGCCTTGTCGGCCGATTCGCCCACTACGGGAGAGAGGAAGTTGATAGCCGCACGCAAATCGCCGATACGGCTGTCCGAGAGGCTGAGCTTTTCGGACAGTTCTTCATCGGTCGCATCCTGGAGCTGTTCCAGCGTGGTGAATCCGGCGCTCACGAGGCTGTCCACGGAGACTTCGGCCACACTGGCGACCTGCTCAAGCCCGCGGCCGATGGCGTTGGTTTCGTTGTAGCGGGTTTCAGTGAAAATATCGATTTTCCAGCCAAGCAGCTTGGCGGCGAGCTTGACGTTCTGCCCCTTGCGGCCGATGGCGCTGGTGAGCTGATCGTCAGGCACGGTGACTTCGAGGAGGTTTTCGGCCTCATCGACCACAATGCGGGAAATCACGGCCGGAGCCAGCGCGTTGCGGGCATAGGTCGAAATTTCGGGGCTCCAGACCACGATGTCGATACGTTCGCCGTGGAGTTCCTGTACGATGTTCTGGATGCGGGAACCGCGCACGCCCACGCAGGCGCCCACGGGATCGACGTCGCGTTCACGGGAAAGCACGGCGACTTTGGCGCGGCTGCCCGGATCGCGGGCGACGCCCATGATCTGCACGGTGCCGTCGTCGACTTCCGGCACCTCGCGGCGGAAGAGGGCGGCGGTGTAGTCGCGGTGCGAACGCGAAATGACGATCTGCGGGCCGCGGCCTTCTTTCTTGACCTCGATGATCAGGGCTTGCACGCGATCGCCGCGCTTGTAATGCTCGCGGGGGATCTGCTCTTCCTTGGGAAGGATGGCTTCCGTCCGGCCGAGGTTGATGATCCAGCCGCCCTTGTCGCGGCGCTGGATGATACCGCTGCAGATTTCGCCCACGCGATCCTTGAACTCTTCATAGATGAGTTCCTGTTCGGCGTCGCGCATACGCTGGATGATCACCTGCTTGGCGGACTGGGCCGCGATGCGTCCGAGGTCGGTCACCTTGAGGGGAAAGCCGATTTCGTCGTCGATCTGCACGGAAGGATCGAGCTCGCGGGCCTTTTCGATGTCGATTTCGGTATCGGGATCGGCCACGTCGTCAACGACGATCTTGAACTGGTGGACTTGGATTTCCCCGGGGTCGTCGTTGTAGCTGACTTCGACGTCGATGTTCTCGCCGTACTTGCGGATAACGGAAGTGCGGACGGCGTCCTCAAGCGTATCCACGAGCATATCGCGATCGAGCCCTTTGTCTTTGCTGATCTGGTCGATGGCCTTTTTCAGTTCCAAATTCATGCAGCGCCTCCGCGTGTACCCTTGGAATCTTTGGAGTCTTTCTTGCCGCCGGGCTTCTTGCCCGGTTCGGGGAAGTGGTGGACGAGGGTCGCCTTGCGCACAAAAGGCCAGGCGATGGTGACTTCTTCAGGCTCTTCGGCCTTCCGGCGGGTGTCGGGCAGGCTGAGCGTGAATTCCTCGTCGGCGACGGCAACGAGGGCTCCGAAAAATTTCTTGCGCCCCGGCCACGTGTCGAGCGGTGCCGCAAGCACGACTTCCAGCTCGCGCCCTACGTAATTTCTCAACTGGTCGATTTTGAAGAAGGGGCGCTGGAGCCCCGGAGAGGAAATTTCGAGCGTCCAGTTGGTGGCGAAAGGGTCTTCCACATCGAGGGCGAGGCCCGCGAGCCGCGACAGTTCCGCGCACTGATCGATGGTGACGCCCTGCGGGAGCAGCCCCGCTTCGCCGGAGGCCCCATCGGAAGGGGCGGGTTCGGCGCCGGGAAGGACGTCGACATAGATCCGGGCGATGGGGCGGGCGGCGCCGCCCAGCTCAACGCCCCAGACAGCCAGCCCAAGGGAGGCCGCCAGAGGGGTGACCAGTTCGGTGATGAATTCGATTCTATCGGGATGACTCATGCGTCTTGATGTTCTCCGTATTGCCCCGTTCTCAGGGAGAAAAAGGGGCTCGGCATAAAAAAAGGGGGCCGTCTCAGGCCACCCCAGTAGGGCCGCTCTGCCGCGGCCAGACAGGATGAGAAGAAAAAGTCGCCTTTTTCTTCCGCAGGAATCCAAATAGCCCCTCTTTTTTCCGCTGTCAAGCAAAATCGGTATTTATCCTTGCGCACCGGGGATTTTGGATGCTTTATCCTTGCGTGTTCGCGTATCCCCGATGTAGAATCGGTTATAAACCCGAATCAAGGAGCAAGCGATATGGCAAAAAAGAAAATATTGATGTTGGCTGGTGACTTTGTTGAGGATTACGAGATCATGGTTCCGTATCAGATGCTTTTGATGGTGGGCCACGATGTCGATGTGGTCAGCCCCGGCAAGAAGCCGGGCGACGTGATCGCCACCGCCGTGCATGATTTTGAGGGGTATCAGACCTATACGGAAAAACGTGGCCACAATTTCCAGATCAACGCCGATTTTGACGCTGTGGATTGCGCCGCCTATGACGGGCTCGTCGTGCCCGGCGGCCGTTCTCCCGAATATCTGCGCCTGAACCCGCGCGTCATCGAGATCATCCGTGAGATGGACGCGGCGAAGAAGCCCATTGCGGCGATTTGCCACGGCCAGCAGATGCTGGTTTCCGCCGGTATCCTCAAGGGGCGCTCCTGCACGGCCTATCCTGCCGTGAAGCCCGACGTGGTGGACGCCGGGGGCGTCTGGTGCGAGCCCAACGCGACCGCCAGCAACGCCTTTGTTGACGGGAACCTTGTTACCGGCCCGGCGTGGCCCGCGCATCCTGAGTGGATGTCCCTGTATCTCAAGCTCCTCGGCACGAAGATCGAGGCGTAGGGGTTAGGGAAAGGTGAAAAGGTGAATTGGAGGGGGGCGGGAGAACCTTTCTGAAGAAAGGCTTCTCC
>URTO01000122.1 GCA_900550745.1 uncultured Desulfovibrio sp.
GCCTGCCACGATGTATCCCCACAGCAGGGGCGTAGGTGCAAAGAAGGTCGGCAGGGCGCAACCCACAAGGATACCGTTATAACCATGCAACCCGATGTTGATGTTTTCTTTGGGCGCTTTCAGAGCGTAAGCGGTAAGCGTACCTACAATCGTTCCGATCACCGCACCGATCCCAACGGAGATCATGTGCGCGGAGTAGGCGCCCCAAAAGATGCCGATGAAGAAGAACAACCCGGTCAGCGGGCTATTTTGAAACATGACCTGCCCCGCACCGCGCAGGCAGACGTCAATGAAGTGAATGACCGGATTTTGGGATGCAAGGGCGTTCCACGGGTTAGGTGAGCCTTTGGCGACAACATTCATGTTTCCCTCCAGGTAATTGCCGGTTTGAAGGATGGCCTTACGGCAGAAAAGGGGGAACCCGCGTGAAGCGGGCGTCCGACGCAGGCGGCGGAAACTACCGTCAGTGTCTTTCTGAGCTTCCTGCTGGTTCGTGTCATTGCCACAGGAAGGCTTGCGGCAGTTCATTCCCTGTGACGGCCTTGCGTGCGATTTGCCAAAATTCTCGGATTTTGCCCCGGACTGACTCCGATGTCATGCCGAGAACCTTAAAAATCAACCCGCATTCACCTGGAAGCAGGGACACTCCGTAGGCGAGGCCCGTCTCCTTATCTACGTCGGCCTCTACCTCCTCGCGTACCCGAATGGCCTTTTCCTTTGTCGTCATAAGGATGACGTTGCCGAATACCTCATAGCCGTTCATGATGCCGGTTCGGGACAGATCCGTTTCGCGTGGATTGATGATGAACTTCTCGGCAAACAGCTTTTCGCCGTTCTCGCGGCGGGTGGCTTCAATGGTCGAAGAGTAGAGGTCGAATCCGAACAGTTCGTCTTCGTGGTGGTATTTCCGTCCCGGCAGTACGACTTCGGCATAGAGCAGGCTTCCGGTTTCCGCGACGGAAATCCGGGTCTTGCTGAGAAAGCGCGAAGTACGGTGCGGGATGAGCGGATCGGGCATGTATTCCAAATAACCGCCTTCCTCCACGACAATGTCCTGTAGCTGCGAGGCGTAATTGGCATTCATCATATGAACCTTGGTCGCAGACTGCGTGGTGACGTGGGCCTGCGCGTTCTTGCCGACCTCGATCTCCAACGCCATCCGGTCGCCCTGCAATACACAGCCTGTTGTCGTGATGATGAATATGCAGGGCATCCGCGGCATGGCCTCGTCCCAGTACAGCGCCCGCTGGACAAGGAACGGCACACGCCGATCCATAAACGCCATCACGCTGCGATCTCCCTGATCGGCGAACTCAAGCCGCAAATACCCGTCTTTGCCGACCGTGCCGCTGGGCATCTGCGCCGGTTCATCCTGATAGGGGCGCAGTTCCGGCGATTCGAGCCCGATCCGCGAAAGGGCCGCCCTTGCGAGCTCGACGCGGGCGCGGCTGTTGAGCTGACTCATGGGCAACCTCCTAGGCCGTCTTTTCGGCGGGCTTGAAATCAAACAGGGCGTCACGGATGATCATGTCCGTGAGCTCTTCGATGTTCTTGCCCGTCATGCAGTTGGTGAAGATGAAAGGCTTGCCGCCCCGCATCTTTCTGGAATCTCGATCCATGACCTCAAGGCTGGCCTTGACGTAAGGGGCGAGGTCTTCCTTGTTGATCACGAGGATGTCGGACTGGCACACGCCGGGCCCGCTCTTGCGCGGGATTTTGTCCCCAGCGGCCACATCGATGACATAGATGAAGAAATCCGCCAGCGCTGGGCTGAAGGTCAGGGTAAGGTTGTCGCCGCCGCTCTCGATGAAGATGAGATCACTGTCGGGGAACTTGCTTTCCAGCTCTTCCACGGCGGCGAGGTTCATGCTTGGATCCTCGCGGATGGCGGTGTGCGGGCATGCCCCGGTTTCCACACCCACGATCTTTTCCGCTTCGAGGATGCCATCCAGTTCACGCTGGACGTGCCTGGCGTCTTCGGTGGTGACCACGTCGTTGGTGATGATGAGCGGCTTGATGCCTCTGCGGATAAGAACGGGGGTGACGGCTTCGATGATGGCCGTCTTGCCGGATCCGACCGGACCGCCCACGCCGATGCGAGTGATTTTTTTCATTGCGTATTCCTTTTCAAAAAAGAGGTGGAGGATCTTTCCGGAACGGATGGCCGGATCAGCGATCAGCCCATGAACAGCCGCACGTGCGCCTTGACGTGGTTGGCGGCGAGGATGTCGGTCATGGGAGCATAATTGGACATTTGTTCCAGCGGCGTCCGCATGGCGATCCGGCACATGGCGTCGAAATCCCGCGTCAGGCTGTAGAGCACGCGCTGCATATCAATATGGCTGATGCGCATGATACGCATGGATGCGTTCAGGATGGTCATGGCGACGCCGTACTGGTGGACGGCAAGGACTTCGTCGAGCGTCCCGGCGTCGAGTTTCTCCTGTGTGGAAAGGCCCATTGCCACAAACTGTACGGCGAGGGAAACCGGATAGGTTCCCGGAGCCCTGCCGTCCTTGATGGTGTCCCGCCAGCCGATGACAAGGGGATTCTCGGTGATGTCCGCCCCCATTTCCGCGAGCTTGCGCCCCATACGGGTAGCCATAAGCCTGTTTTCTTCATTGAGTTTGCGGCACAGTACCTCACGGTCAATACGGATAAGCTCCTCCAGATCCCCGGAGAGGGCCGCGCGCGTCGCCCAAACGACGGCCACGGCATCGCCTTTCGCCGCCTGTTCGAGGGCCGTATGCGTATATTGACGCAGGGTTTCGGTATCGTAGACCACGCCTTTCTGGACTGCCGACTCTAGGCCGTTTGAAAAGGCAAAGGCCCCCACGGGAAGCATGGAGTCACCGAACTGCATCATTCTGGAGAGGGAAAGAATATTTTTCACGGTATGCTCCGGGGCCTTAGTTATGGCAACAACCGTCGTGGCAATGTCCTTCGTGGGTGTGCATATGGTGATGGGCATGGTGGTGCGCGTGACCGTCGAGAGGCGTATGTGTGTGGCCGCCGTCCATGGGGCGTTCCGTACCGCCGAACAAACGGCGGGCCTGCGTGGGTTCGAGGAGATCCACGATCTCGGAACCGGGCGCAAAGCGGAAGGTAATATCTTTGAAATGATGGGTATTCATGACTGAATTCATGACGAGGCGGTTCACCGCCATGGGAACGTATACGAAGCCGTTCTGCACGATGGCGGGCCAGTGCTGGTTGCCGAGGGCATGCCCGAGCTGGACGCAGCGTTCGATGAGCTGCTCGGGGGGCAGCTTTTGGAGGCCGCTGAGATCGATGACAAGCACATCGCACAGATCGATTTTGCAGATGACGGCCTGTTTCATTTTTTCGTCCCAAAGGAGGATGTCGCCATCGTGGAGGAACACGTTGCGGTCGAGGGATACTGCAA
Organism: uncultured Desulfovibrio sp.; assembly: GCA_900550745.1. Classification (GTDB taxonomy): domain Bacteria; phylum Desulfobacterota; class Desulfovibrionia; order Desulfovibrionales; family Desulfovibrionaceae; genus Bilophila. The sequence goes on from URTO01000122.1 coordinate 3,407, forward strand.
TGGCCTGGCCATTTCGGGTATCTTTGCGGAGCCTGTTTTTCTGCGCGTCCCATTGGCTGAGTTCAAGCGTATCAATGGCGGCATCGGCCAGCCGAGCCTTCCACACGGGATCATTGCTGTTGCCGAGTACGTTTTCTACGAGTTGCATGGGGTTTCCTTTCTATGATGCTTTCGGTGGCAAGGGACACCGCCTTGCAGCCGTATCCCGGTGAATTTAAAGGCGTCATGCGAATCTAGGCACTGAAACAAATTTTTTAAAATTGTTGCAGGTGGAGGGGGTGGGGGAGGACGTTTTTTTTACAAATCGTCCTCCCTAGCGATTCAACCGTTAACTGAAGAAATAAAGCTGGCCGAGGGCGACCTTTTCGGCCGGCTTAACGGTGGCATGCACACCGTTGACCTTGACCGCGAAGGTTTCGGGATCAACTTCGATTTTGGGCAGGTTGCCGTTGCGCACCATGTCGTGCTTGTTCAGACCGCGGATGTTGCACACAGGTTCGACGCAACTACGTAGGCCGAGCTTTTCGCGGATGTTCCGCTTCATGGCGGCCTGTGAAACGAAGGTGATTCGTGTGCGGGGCTTGGCGAGACCCATGCCGCCGAACATCGGGCGGTAGTAGGTAGGCTGCGGCGTGGGCAGGGAAGCGTTGGGATCACCCATGTTGGCCCAGCTGATCATGCCGCCCTTGATCACCATTTTGGGCTTGGCGCCGAAGAACTGCGGTTCCCAGAGGACGAGGTCGGCGTACTTGCCCACTTCCACGGAGCCGATGAGGTGGCTGACGCCCTGCGTGATAGCAGGGTTGATCGTCAGTTTTGCCACATAGCGCAGGACGCGGAAGTTGTCGTTGCCGGGCGCATCCTCAGGGAGTTTGCCGCGGGCGGCCTTCATTGCGTCAGCGGTCTGGATCACGCGGAGCCAGTTTTCACCTACGCGGCCCATAGCTTGCGAGTCGCTGGAGATCATGGAGATGACGCCCATATCATGCAGTACGTTTTCAGCGGCGACGGTTTCGGCGCGTACGCGGCTTTCGGCGAAGGAAACGTCGGAGGGCACGTTGGGGTTCAAGTTATGGCAAACCATGATCATGTCGAACAGTTCCGACTGGGTGTTAATGCCGAAAGGTAACGTCGGGTTTGTGGAACTGGGCAGCACGTTGGGATGGCTCGCCACACGCAGGATGTCTGGAGCGTGTCCGCCGCCCGCACCTTCCGTATGGAAAGTATGGATGACGCGGCCCGCGATGGCGTCGATGGTGTCTTCCACATATCCGGACTCGTTCAAGGTGTCAGTGTGGATGGAAACCTGCACGTCCATATCGTCGGCAACGCTCAGCGCAGCACGGATCATGGCGGGCATGGCACCCCAGTCTTCATGTATCTTGAAGCCGCACGCGCCGGCCTCAATCTGCTCGACCAGCGGGACTCTGTTGTAGGCGTGCCCCTTGCCGAGAATGCCCATGTTCACAGGCATGGCGTCAATGGCTTCCAGCATTTTGCTGATGTTCCACGGGCCGGGGGTGATGGTCGTACCGTTGGTGCCGTCGGTGGGGCCGACTCCTCCGCCGAAGAAGGTGGTCACGCCATTGGAGAGAGCGGCATACCCCTGTTGTGGAGAGATATAGTGGACGTGGGAGTCGATGCCGCCGGCGGTGAGGATAAGATGTTCACCGGTGATGGCGTCAGTGGAATTGCCTACGATGAGATTGGGATCGACGCCATTCATCATGGACGGGTTGCCGCTCTTGCCAATACCCACGATTTTACCGTCCCTGATTCCCACGTCGGCTTTAATGACCCCCTGCACGGCATCGATGACGGTGACGTTGGTAATGACGAGATCAAGCACGCCAGCATCGCGGTTCAAGCGGGCATCACCGCCCATGCCGCCGCGCAGGGTTTTGCCGCCGCCGTACATGGACTCGTCACCGTAGTGGCGCAAGTCCTTTTCGATTTCAACATACAGATCCGTATCCCCAAGCCGGATTTTGTCCCCAACGGTCGGGCCGAAGAGGGCAGCGTGTTCCTGACGAGAAATTGTTGGCATATGAAACTCCTTTCCGTCGCGCCGATGGCGCGGGAACTACTTTTTGGCGTTCTTGAAACCGAGCTTGTCGGCACGTTCCTCGTTGATGACCCGTTCGTGTTCGTCCCCGGTCCAGCCGTCCACAAGATTGTTGAATCCATAGGTGCCGGAAGTCCCGCCAATGGTGACGAGGGATACGGTTTTCTCATCGCCCGGCTCGAAACGGATGGCGGTCGTGGAGGAGATGTTCAAACGCATGCCGTAAGCGGCGTGGCGATCAAATTCGAGGGCGCGGTTCACTTCGAAAAAGTGAAAGTGTGAGCCGACCTGAATGGGACGGTCGCCGGTGTTGCGGACTTTGAGGGTAACTGTCTTGCGCCCCGCGTTGAATTCAATGGGAGCGGAACCAAGGATCAGGCCGCCGACCGGCGCTGTGGTTTTGTTCGGAGTCTTGTTGGTCATGGAAAAATCCCCCTTTAGTTGATGGGGTTGTGAATGGTGATGAGGCGGCTCCCATCGGTGAAGACGGCTTCCACCTGCACGGAAGGGATCATTTCGACCACACCTTCCATGACGTCGTTGCGGGTGAGGACTTTGCGGGTTTCGGCCATAACTTCTTCGACGGTCTTCCCGGCACGGGCTTCTTCAAGTGCGGCGGCGGAAAGCACAGCCACTGTTTCGGGATGGTTGAGCTTCAAGCCTTTGGCTTTCCGCTTGAGCGCGACATTGGCCAAGGTATGAATCATGAGCTTGTCGAGCTCGCGAGGAGTAAGGTGCATATGAGCCTCCTTTGCATTATCTGTAGTACATATGATATAAATGTAACATACATGTT
>URTO01000123.1 GCA_900550745.1 uncultured Desulfovibrio sp.
GTGGTGTGCGACTTCAACGCCTATCCCTACCGTGCCGTGACCTACGCCACACAGAAAATCATCCGGCAGAGCTTTGCCCTTTTCCGTCACCAAAAAGAAACTGGACGAGCCGCCCCCTTTGGGATAGGAAATCCTCCCTCAAAAGGAAACGCCCATGTCATTGATTCCATTATTCCAGTCTCCCAAGAGTTTCTACCGGCTCGCCGTGGCAAGCTTCTTTTTCCTCCAAGGGCTGGTCTTCGCCAGTTGGGCCAGCCGTATCCCCGACATCAAGCAGGCCCTCGATCTCAACGAGGCGCAGCTCGGCGGCGTCCTGTTCGCCATCCCCGTGGGGCAGATGTCGGCGATGGCCCTGTCCGGCTATCTGGTCAGCCGCTTCGGAAGCCACAGGATGCTGCTCCTCGCGGCCCTGCTCTATTCGGGAACCCTCATGGCCCTCGGCTTCATCAGCGAAACGTGGCAGCTCTTCGCCATGCTGGTGTTCTTCGGCGTCGCGGCCAACCTGCACAATATCTCGGTGAATACGCAGGCCGTCGGCGTCGAACGCCTCTACCGCCGCAGCATCATGGCCGCCTTCCACGGCCTGTGGAGCCTCGCCGGGTTCGTCGGCGGGATCATCGGTGCGCTGCTTGCGGCGTTCTCCGTCAGCCCCCGTGTGCATTTCTGCTTTATCTTCGCCGTCTGTTTGGGCATCGTGGCTATCATGTTCCGGCTCACCCTGCCGCGCGACATGGCACGCAGTACGACGCCCGGACACAAACGGCCCAAGGGCAAAATCGATCCCTATGTCGTCCTGCTTGGGCTGATCGCTTTCGGCTGCATGGCGAGCGAAGGAACCATGTATGACTGGAGCGCCGTATATTACGAAGCGATCATCAAGCCTTCGCCGGAACTCATCCGGCTCGGCTACATCTCATATATGTGCACGATGGTCTGCGGCAGGTTCATGGCGGACGGGCTTGTGACCCGGTTCGGGGTCATCCGCATCCTGCAGGTCAGCGGCGCGCTCATCGCCTCCGGGCTGCTGATCGCCGTCCTCCTGCCCCATGTGGCTACGGCGACGTTCGGCCTCGCGCTGGTGGGCTTCGGCACGGCTTCGGTGGTGCCGGTCTGCTACAGCATGGCCGGAAAGTCCCAGATCATGCATCCGAGCGTGGCGCTGGCCGTGGTTTCAACCATCGGGTTCCTCGGCTTCCTGCTCTGCCCGCCGGTCATCGGCTTCATCGCCCACGCGTCGAGCCTGCGCCATTCCTTTGCCCTCATTGCCGTGTTCGGGCTCATGACCGCTGTGCTGGCGCGGTTCCTGCGGCGGAACTGAACCGTCCGGCTCTCCCCGGAAAGGGAACTCAGGGCCGGGAACCGAAAGGAACCCGGCTGAACCGTTCCCCGTTCCACGGAAAGGGAAACGCCCCGTTTGGGATGGCAGCGGTTTTCCCCCTCCCAAACGGCGGCCTTTTACCCTTTATATCTCATTTGCATGAATGAGTTTTCCCGGAGCGCATCAAACGGGGGAGGCAGGCATCTTCCTCGCGCACATGAACGGAGGTTTCACCCCGGAGCTGTCCTCCTTCCGTACCTTAGCCCCTCCCCGCCCGCATGCGTGAGGCTTTTCCAGCCTGCGCGGAACCATCGCCCCGTCCGTGACCCCTTGGCGAGGGTTTCCCTTGAGATAGCAACAGCAAGGCACACGCATGGGATTCTTGCCCGCATAGGCGAGGTTTTCCCCCTTCCAAACAGAGCTCCCCGATAAAAGGGCCTTTTCCCCATCCCCTTGAGGAAAAGGCCCTTTTTGCGGATAGTGCCCTGAAAAGATTATGGGTTGCCGGAAAGCCCCCATTATGGCAGAACTCTTCCTACACTGTGGGGCATTCCCGCAGGGACGCCTGACTTGCCGGCCTTGCCCTGAACAGGGCCCGCCGCGTAAGGGTAAAGGAGTTCCGCCGGGCCGTCCTTCCCTTCTTTCGATCCTTTAAGAAGCGGCTGCATGGCCGCCGACAACAGGACAGACGATGGAACTCACCTCCGAATCTGTACTGGCCCTCGCCCCGGATGCCTCCTCCGTCAAGGCGGCGCAAGCCCTGCTCAAACCCGGCCAGTGGCCGACGCTCGGCTTCAACGAAAACGCCGTATGGGGCGAATGCAAAGGCAGCGGCGCCAAACCCTACCAAGTCGAAGCCGACCTGTCCGGGCCGGTCTTCAAATGCACCTGCCCAAGCCGAAAATTCCCCTGCAAGCATTCCCTGGCCCTGCTCCTGCTCCGCGTCCGGCAAGAGGCCGCCTTTACACAGGGCGAAGCGCCCGATTGGGTAAAGGAATGGCTTGACGCACGCGAGAAGCGCGCCGCGCGTCAGGAACAAAAGCAGGAAAACAAAGGCCAGCCCGCCGATCCCGCCGCAGCAGCCAAACGTGAGGCGTCCCGCCTGAAACGCATGGCTTCCGGCCTGGATGATCTGGAACGCTGGATGTGCGACCTTATACGCCACGGCCTCGGGCAGCTCTCCGGGGCCTCCGCATGGCAGGAGGAAACCGCCGCGCGCATGGTCGATGCGCAGCTTCCCGGCATCGCCGCACGGCTGCGGAACCTGCAAGGCGTCACGTTCTCCGGGGAGGACTGGCCCGGCGTGGTGCTGGCCCAGTTTGGGCAGATGCAGCTCCTCATCGACGCCTTCCGCCATCTTGACGCGCTGTCCCCGGAGGAACAGGCGGATGTCCGTGCCGCCCTCGGCCTGTCCCCGGATAAGGACGAAGTGTTTGCCGCCGGGGAACGCCTGAGCGATCTCTGGCTGGTGCTCGGCGTAGGCTATGCCGAAGAAAACAAGCTCTGGCGGCGGCGCGTCTGGCTGCGCGGGCAGAACAGCGGACGCACGGCCCTGCTGCTGGATTTTTCACACGGCGGCAAGCACTTCGAGCAGAGCTTCGTCGTCGGCAGCCTTGCGGATATGACGCTGGCCTTCTATCCGGGCGCGGCTCCCCTGCGGGCCATCGCCACAGGCGCCCCCATCCGGGCGAAAACGGCCCCCATCCCTACGGTTCCCCTCCGCGAGGCGCTGGAAGGCATGGCGAAAGCCATCGCCGCGCAGCCGTGGCAATGGCCCCTGCCCCTCATGGTCAGCGACGGCGTCCCCTGCCGTTCCGATAACTCTTGGTTCCTGCAGACGGACGCAGGCGACCGCCTCCCGCTCTCCATAGCCGACAACGACGGCTGGGAACTGCTTGCGCAGGGCGGCGGACGCCCCCTAAGCATCTGGGGGGAATGGGACGGGGCCCGGTTTCAGCCCCTAAGCGCGTGGGAACCCGGAACGTCCGGTTCCCCGCTGTGGCGAGAAGGAGCCCGCCCATGAACATGCCTTTCCTGACCATGCAGGCGCTGCTCGGCACGGACAAGCGCCCGCCCGAACTTCCCGCCGACGACAGCGAACCCGGACGGCTCACGCAAGCCATTGCCGCCACGCGGGACGGCTCCGAAAACGCCGAGGCGCTCAAGCTGCTCCGCGCCGCCGGGGTGCAGGCCGTCTGCGGACTGGCGGGGTATCTGCCGCCCCGCGCCGATTCCGCCCTCCCCGCCCCCTGCCCGCCGGAACCCCGCGCGTCCGTCGACAAGGCCGCCGCCATCGACGTATTGCGCCAAGCCCTTTCCAGCGACTCCGACCGTATGCGCCTTGAAGCCTTCAGGCTCATGTCCGCCGCGGGGAAAGTGCTTCCCCCGGCGCTGCTCCCGCAGGCGCTGGAACTTGGGCGCCGCACGCCGTCCCTGCGCGGGCCCATCGCCCTGATCGCCGGGGAGCGCGGCCGCTGGCTCGCCGGACGGAACGCCGCATGGAACATCTTCGCCACCGACGCCGGAAACGAACTTGATCCTGAAATATGGGACAACGGCACGCTCATGCAGCGCGAAGCCTATCTCAAGTCCCTCCGCGCGCAGGACCCAGCCAAAGCCCGTGAACTCTTTGAAACGGCCTCCGCGTCCTTCGATGCCCGCGAACGCGCCGCCTTTGCCGGATGCCTCGGCGAAGGGCTGAGCGCGGCTGACGAAGCCTTTCTCGAAACCCTGCTGGAAAAGGATCGCAGCAGGGAAGTGCGCCAAGCCGCCGCCTCCCTGCTCGTCCGCCTGCCGGAAAGCGGCTATGTCCGGCGCATGGGCGAACGCCTTGCCGCCTGCATCGTCGTCCCGGAGGCCAAGGGCGGGCTCATCGGCCGTATCGCCTCAGCCTTTTCCGCGCCGCTCCCGGCCGTCGAGCCCCCGGAATCCTTCGATCCTGAGTGGAAAAAGGACTTGCTGGAAGAAAAAAAGCCGCAGTACGAGGAGTTCGGCCAGCGCGCATGGTGGCTCTACCAGATAGGGCGCTGCGTACCGCTAGCGTGGTGGGAGGCGCATACCGGCCTGCTGCCCGAAGCCCTCATCGGCTGGGCGCAGAAAACCGACTGGAGCAACGTGCTGCTCCGCATCTGGCTGGATGCCGCCCTCCGTGAGCGCCATGCGGCATGGGCCTCCGCCCTGCTCGCGCATGTGTTCAAGGAACAGATTGAGATTTCCGTGGGCAAGGGCCACTTCAACGCCTCCGCATTCATCGGCCTTTTGCCTCCCCCCGAACGTGAGGCGGCCCTCCTTGAACGTTTCCCCTGCCCCGGCTCCGAGGGCGGCGGGGCGAAATTCGCACAGCAGCACTATAAACAGATGATGCAGTTCGGACGCTTCGCCGCATCCGAATGGGAGGGGGATGCAACCTTTTCCCTTGAAGGCGGGCGCGCCCTCATCCGGCGGATCCGCTTCTGGGCGAATCATTCCGAGGGCCTCAGCCAGAAAAGCTACGAGACCTCCTTCGCGCTGACCCATATCATTAAGGCCACTTTTTGGCTGATTCCGGTTTCCTTGCTGGATGATCTGCTTGAAGACTGGCCCCTCTGCGAAAACGGGGCCCCCTTCTGCCAATCCAGATACGAGTTTCTGGCCACGGCCATCAGAACCCGCAAGGCCCTTCACCAATACTTTGCCTGAGAGAAAACCATGAGCACGGCTACCAACGAAAACAAGCTGCGGCACCACGCCGAACAACAGTTCGCCGAGGAACTGGAAGAACTCAAAAAATCCGACGCCCGCCAGCGTCCCGCCAACTGGGAGCTTTCGCCGTGGGCCGTCTGCACCTACCTGCTCGGCGGCGAACTGGACAACGGCTTTACGGTGTCCGCCAAGTATATCGGGAACCGCCGCATCATCGAAACGGCGGTCGCCACGCTGGCGACGGATCGGGCGCTCCTGCTGTACGGGGTTCCGGGAACGGCGAAATCGTGGGTGTCCGAGCATTTGGCGGCGGCCATCAGCGGCGATTCCACGCGCATCATCCAGGGCACGGCGGGCACCAGCGAAGAGCAGATGCGGTATGGCTGGAACTATGCGGAACTGCTCTCCAAAGGGCCGTCCCGCGCCGCGCTGGTGGAAAGCCCGCTCATGCGCGCCATGTCCGAAGGCCGCATCGCCCGTGTGGAAGAACTGACCCGCATCCCCGCCGACGTGCAGGATACGCTGATCACCATCCTGTCCGAAAAGACGCTCCCCATCCCCGAACTCAACGACGAAGTGCAGGCCGTGCGCGGCTTCAACCTCATCGCCACGGCGAACAACCGCGACAAGGGCGTCAACGAACTGTCCTCCGCGCTCAAACGGCGCTTCAATACGGTCATCCTGCCCGTGCCCGCCACGGAGGAAGAGGAAATCAACATCGTGTCCAAGCGCGTCTCCGAAATGGGCCGCGCGCTGGAGCTTCCCGCCGAGCCCCCGGCGCTGCATGAAGTGCGCCGCGTGGTGCAGATCTTCCGCGAGCTGCGGAACGGGCAGACCGAAGACGGCAAGACCAAGCTCAAGTCGCCCACCGGCACGATGAGCACGGCGGAGGCCATCTCCGTGCTCAACAGCGGCATGGCGCTTGCCGCGCACTTCGGGGACGGCGTGCTGCACGCCCGCGACATCGCCGCGAGCCTCGTGGGTGCGGTGGTCAAGGATCCCGTGCAGGACGATCTCGTCTGGCGCGAGTACCTCGAAACCGTGGTCAAGGAACGCTCCGACTGGAAGGACCTCTACCGCGCCTGCCGCGAAGTGGATTAGTGAAGGAACCGGGGGAGGGAGCTTTTTGAAAAGGCTCTGTCATAGCACATGGTTGTTTTGTCTCGGCAATATGCTGAAAAATATATGCTTTTTCTCCAATTTCCC
>URTO01000124.1 GCA_900550745.1 uncultured Desulfovibrio sp.
GGTGCGGTTACATGGATAGTCATATTCCATAAGAAGCTTTGCGGCACCGTCTTCCAGTCCTACCACCTGGCGGCCCAACGGCTGTGACAGCTTGCTGGTCATCCCTTTGGAACATGGAGAAAGCCCCAGCCGTTTCCTGTGGCACGGCCTTATGTTATCGAATCCCTATGTTGGGGGGAATCGTTCCCATCTTCCCCACCCCTGCCGGGCTGTGCCCCTTTCCAAAGGCCCCTGCTTTAGGTTCCGGCATAGGATGCGGCTGTTCCATCTCCACAGCACGTTGAAAATACGGCCTTTTTCCCCGTTTCCCGTTGGCGGCCCAACGGTTGTGGCAGCTTGTTGGCCATCCCTCTGGAATGTGGAGAAAGCCCCAGCCATTTCCCACGGTCTTATCTTATCGAATCCCGGCGTATTCCGGTTTCTTTTGGATTGGGGCGGAACATCGGAAAACGGGTGCCTTCCGCGTTGGCGGGGCGTCCGTTTTTTTGTAGGGGGCGGCGCTGTACGGCCCCTCCCTTTCCGTGGGGCCGGGATCGGATCGTCCCAAACAGCCCCACCCTTTTCGCGTGGGCCGGGGGCCTCAGCGCAGCTTGTTTTTTTCGTACTGCGGGCCGATGACCTTCATATACAGCACGGCGGAGAAGAACAGCATGATCAGGCCGAGGATGAACGCGTGGTCGAAGCTGGATATTTCCGCGATGAGCCCGCCGAGGAGTACGGCCGCGCCGATGCCCACGTCCCACGCGATGAGGTAGGTGGCGTTGGCCGTGCCGCGCCGGGTGGGTTCGGCAAGGTTGATAAACAGGGTCTGGTAGGAAGGCGACATCATCCCGAAGCCGAGCCCGAAGGCCACGGCGGAGCCGAAGAACACGGTTTCCGTGGGCACGAAGAGGAAGAGCAGGGAGGCCAGCAGGATGGCGCTCTTGCCGCCGAGGATGAGCCGGCCAATGTAGCCCTTGTCGATCATGCCGCCCGCGAAAAGGCGGCTGAGGACGAGCCCAAGGGACATGAGCAGGAAGAAGTAGCCGGGGTTCGCCATGATGTGGCGTTCGCGGGCGAAGACGGACAGGTAGTTGACGAGCAGTCCATACACGAAGGCCATGAGCACCAGCCCGATGAAGGCGTAGGTGCCTTTTTTCAGGAAAAAGCGGTCAAGCGAGATTTTTTCGCCGCGGCTGAGGGTCACGCGCTGTTTCCTGACCAGCAGGCCGAGCAGGACGCCGCCCGCCGCGCAGCCCATCGCGGTGATGAACACGGCGTCGTATGATCCCGCCTCAAGGACGAGCATGCCGATCATGGGGCCGAGGGCCATAGCGAGCGATCCCATCATCCCGTACAGGCCGATGCCGGTGCCGAGCTTGGCGATGGGGATGACGTCGACGGCGAGGGTGGCGGCGGAGGTGGAAAGCGCGCCGAAGCTCATGCCGTGCAGCGCCCGGACGATGCCCACGAGCGCCAGCGCCTTGAACAGCAGGTACCCCTCGAACTGGGCGGCGAACAGGATGCCGCAGGCGAGGAAGAGCATCTTGCGCGGGAACTGATCCGCCAGAAAGCCGGAGATGGGGCGCATGACCAGCGCGCCGATCATGTACGCGGAAAGGATGATGCCCACGACGGACTTGGAGGCGTGCAGGCCGTCGAGCAGGTAGATCGGCAGGACGGGCACCATCATGAAGCTGGCGATGAAGAACAGCAGGTTCGCGGAACAGACGGCAATAAAGCTCGGCGTGAACAACGCCTCTTTGGGACAAAGGCGACTGCGCATCAGGGCTCCTTTGTGTTGTCCGGGACGCTCCGGCATGGCGGCGCGCCAGCCGTGAAGGGATCTCCCGCCCGGAGGCGGCCTGCGGTGACGTTACGTGTTTTGATGGGGAGCCGCAAGGCCGCAAAAAGGCGGGCCCAGCCCTCCATAATCCGGCGTAAACGCTAGCCCGGCGTCGACAAAGGACATTCGCCGCAAGGCATGGGAAAGGGATTTTTCGGGGGCGTGGGGCTTGCGCGCCACGGCAATGCGGCGCACAGAAACGCAAAACCCGCCCCTATGCTGCCGGACATGGGGCGGGTTTTTGCTGGATCTGGTTCCGCGTCGGGCGTCAGTCCTTGGCCCGGTAGGTATGCAGCAGTTCCTTGCCGTCCTCGCGGATGATCTTCAGCCAGCAGGCCGTCAGGAGCAGCGACGGAAGAGCCATCAGCGCGCCGGAGAAGTTGCCGAAAATCTTCGCCACCTCAAGACCGCCCATAGCCAGCAGCCCAAGCGCCAGCAGGCCCTGCGCCACGGCCCAGAACGTACAGTGGTAGCGGTGCGGGTCGGCGTCCACGGGCATCCTGCGGGTTGCGGTGGCGGAAACTACGTAACAGCCGGAATTGACCGTGGTGGCGAGGAAAATCGTGGAGAAGGCGCAGTAGACCAGCATGACGACCTTGCTGAACGGCAGCGTGTCGATGACGGCCATCATGGCGGCGGGCGCGCCCTGCGCCTTGAGGATGGATACGGCGTCGATGATGCCGTGGTACTGCGCCCACAGCGTATAGGAGCCGAACACGCCGTGGATCATGAAGCCGCCCGCCACCGTGCCGAACATCCCCCAGCCGATGACCTCGCGGACGGTGCGCCCCCGTGAGATGCGGGCGATGAACAGGCCCATGAACGGCCCGTACCCCGCCCAGAACAGGGCGTAGAAGATGGTCCAGTCGCGCGGGAAGGAGCCGTCGGAGAACGGGTTTGTCCAGAAGGTCATGTTCCAGAAGTTGCCGAGCATCCTGCCCACGGCGTTGGTGAAGATGTCGAACAGCGAGGCCGTGGGGCCGACCAGCGCGCCGTAGGCCACCATGGCGAGCGCGATGATCACGTTGAGGTCGCTGAGGCGCTTGATGCCCTTCTTGAGGCCGAGGTACACCGTGACGCCCGCAAGCAGCGCGCTCACGAGCAGGATGGCGATTTCAAGCCCGAACGAGGGCGTGATGCCGAACACCCGCGCCAGCGCGGCCTCCACCGTGGGCAGGGAGATGCACATGGTCACGGCGGTGCAGAACATCAGGCCGAGGATGAAGAACACGTCCACGCAGCGCCCGATGAGGCCGTCCTTCTGTTTGCCGATGATCATGTCGGCGGCGGAGCTGATGCGCAGGAACGGCTTGCGGCGGATGTGGAACATGTAGGCGATGGGCAGGGCGGTGATGAAATAGGTGCACCACGCGTTCGGCCCCCAGTGCAACAGCAGGTAGGCGAGGGCCCAGTCATAGGCCTGAGTGCTCATGGGCGCGGCGTATTGCGGGGGCTGCACGATGTCCCACAAGGGCTCGATGATCGACCAGAACATGACCGCCCCGGCCACCCCGGAACAGAAGATCATGGCTATCCATGAGGACAGGGGGAATTCCGGCTTCTCGTCCGGGTCCCCGAACTTGATGTCGCCGTACCGGCTGCACGCGAAATACACGCACAGGACAATCAACCCCACCGTGATCCACAGGTAGAGCGTGCCGAAGTTCGCCGCGAACGGCTGGTAGATGGCGGCGACCACTTCTTCGGCGGCCTTGGGGTACAGGACGGCTGGAATGCTGATCAGGATGATGACCAATACGGAAGGGATGAAGATCCCCCATTCGGGACGCAAATCGATGCCGTTGCCTTTGTCTGTAGCTTGGTTCATGCGCTCTCCTCAGCCCGGTCTGATTCGGGGCCGTAGTTTTGGCTGAGGGTGTTGCCAAGATTGTGCCAAAAGGAACATTTTCTTTCAATACACTGAATTAGCATGAAAGATGCTTTCATATGCCCCGTATACGACATTTATGTCACCATTTGCGACAAAGGAGGCTTTTCTTTTCAGCCATTATGATTTCCATATGTTATGCCCGGAAATGAACGCCCTATGACAAGGTTGTCGCCTTTTGCGCTGCGAAGCGGGGCCCGTGCATCCCCGCGTATTGTCCAAAAAGGAGCAAAATATCCTGAAAGCGGCCCTGCGGGGCCTTTGGAAGCATCTGGCACGCATCTTGATACAGCCTTGCCGACGACACACCGGGCCGGCAAGCGGCCCTGAACCTTTGACCGCAACAGAGAAGGAGTCCGTGATGGCAGACAAAGCGAAGCGCGCCGCACTCATTGGGTATGACTGCCTCATCCCGAAACGTCTGGAAGCCATGCTGGCGCAGGGTGGGCTGGAAAACTTCCGTAAATTCATGGCTGAAGGCAGCTTTATCCCCGAAGGCTACAACCTGCCCACCGTCACCCCGCCGTCTTGGGCGACCATCTGCACGGGCGCCTATCCCCGCACGCACGGCGTTGAGGACTATTACTATTACCATGAAGGCCGCAGCCTCGATTACAAGGAAACCACGCAGGCGTTCGGCTCCGACATCGTGACCGCCGAAACCATCTGGGACGCGTGGGACAAGACCGGCAAGAAGTGCATTGTGGTCAACTACCCCATGTCGTGGCCTTCCCATATGAAGAACGGCGTCATGATCATGGGTCAGGGCCTCTCGCCCGCCGAAACCCGCTGGCCCCTGCACGGCAATGAGCACAAGGAATTCCTCGCTTCCGAAAGCGTGATCTCCACGGAATTTTACCCGATGGGCGTTCAGGGCTCCTTCGACGACGCCAAAGGCTGGAAGAACCTGCCCGAATGCGACGAACCGCTGGAAATGGCCGTGAACATGGTCTTTAAGGAATGCGTCGAGCCGGTCGAAGCCCAGACGTGGTATTGCCTCGCTTGGGAAAGCGGCGACGACGGCTATGACCGCATCGCCCTGTGTCCTGAAAAGGATTACTCGAAGGCGTTCTTCACCATCAAGCTCGGCGAATGGAGCGAGCCGGTTCAGCATGACTTCACCATCAAGGCCGACGGGCGCACCGAAAAGGGCGTGTTCCGCTGCAAGCTGATGCAGCTCTCCGACGACGCCGAGGAATTCAAGCTGTACATCTCCGGCATCGCGGGCCGCATCGGTTTCGTCGCCCCCCCAGAAGCCGCCGATCAGATTGATTTTTCCAAGCACATCACCGCGAACGACATCGGGCTGGTGGCCTTCCTCCACGGCATCATCGACACCGATACCGTGTGCGAGCTGGTGGAGTTCCACAGCGCATGGCTCTGGAACACCATCGAATCCCTGCTCAAGGCCAACCCGGACTGGGATCTGTTCTACATGCACTCCCACCCCATCGACTGGTTCTATCACGGCTGGCTGAGCGAGCTGGACAGCAAGGACCCTGAAGTCCGCGCCCGCGCCGAAAAGATGGAGCGCCACATTTACGAAGTGGAAGACCGCCTTCTTGGGCGCCTCATGGACATCATGGGCGACGACACCCTGATGTGCGTGTGTTCCGACCACGGCGCGACCCCGATGGGCCCGATCCTGAACACCGCCCACGCCCTCAAGGAAGCGGGCCTGTGTTCCTACGAGCCCAAGAAGTCCGAGAACTACTGGGACATCTACGAAGAGACCGAAGGCTTCAACTACGTGCTCGACGTGAGCAAATCCCTTGCTGTCCCGCAGCGTTACATGTTCGTGTATGTGAACCTCAAGGGCAAGTACCCCGGCGGCATCGTCGAGCCCGAGGATTACGAGAAGGTGCGCGGCCGGATCATCGACGCCCTGCTCGACTACAAGCATCCTGAAACCGGCGAGCGGCCCGTGCTCCTCGCCGTGCGCAGGGAAGACGCGAACGTCTTCGGCATGGGCGGCGCGCAGGCGGGCGACGTGGTGTACGTCCTCAAGCCGGAATATATGGCGGAACACGGCTACGGCCTGCCCACCGGCGAATCCGGCTGCGGCAGCCTCAAGAACCTCCTCATGTTCCGCGGCCCGAACATCAAGAAGGGCTACCGCTACACCCGCCCGCGCTGGCTGGCGGACATCGTGCCCACCCTCTGCTACATGACCGGCGGCCCAGTGCCCGCGGACGCCGAAGGCGCGCCCATTTACCAGATCATGGAAGACCCCAATCTGGTGAAGTAGGCTGAGCGGATGAAGAAACCGGGGGAGGGGGGCTCCTTTGGAAAGGGTCTCCTTCTCCCCTCCCCGGCCCCTCATCCCCCCAAACTTTTGGCTGGCGGGGAGGCCGCGCGGCGGGAGTTCCTGCCGGGCTGGAAAGGGGATGTTCGTTAGGCTGTGCCATAGGAAATGGTTGAAGCTTTATTTCTCGAAACTCCAAGGGGATAACCAATAAAATCCC
>URTO01000125.1 GCA_900550745.1 uncultured Desulfovibrio sp.
AGCACGAAGCGCACACGAGTTTGAGTTCGAGCGGCAGATGTTTGAAGGGTTCTTCCTCCCCCTCCCCAATATTCTCCCCCTATGGCAGCATTGCCAGCGGGACGCGGTAAACCCAGTCGCCGGGATCCTTGGAGCCGAAGCTCTCCCAGTTGCTGACGTCGCGGTCGTACTCTTCGTAACGGGCGACGCGGGACTTGAGGCGGTTGATGAAAGCTGTCTGCTCCCCGACGCTCATGCGGTACCAGTCGTCCTCGGAAAGCAACATGATGTCGCTCTTGTAGGGCAGATCGTCGAGGAATTCGCCGAGTACGCCCATATCGCGGAGGTTCGCGCCGGGCTTCTGGGAGAAGGCGGAGGGATCGCGGGCAAGCTGCGCCGAGGCGGACAGGATGCCCTGGAAGAAGTCCCGCGAGTCGGTCTTGCGGGTCCGCTCCGCGTTGTCGATGATGATCTTGAGCTGGCGCTGCAAATCGCTGAGCTGGTTCTTGGTCAGCAGGACGGCGACCGAAACGGCGCTGACGGGCTTTCCGGCGCTGAGAGCGTCGAGATCCGCGTCGGCAATCCATGAGGTCACGACTTCCGGCGCGCGGGTCCCCTGCTTTTTGCCGAGATACTCAAGCTGCATGGCATAGCCGAGTTCCTCGCCGATCTGCTTGGCGCGTTCTTCCGGCGATTGGGCGGGCGCTTCCTGCGGCTTTACCGGGGCCTTCCCGGCAAGGGCCTGCTTCACGCTCGAAACCAGCGCGGAGGACAGGCCCGTGGCGGCCTTGGCGAAAGAGGCGCTGCCCTTGGCGGCGTCCGTGGCCTGAATCGGGATGTACGCGCTTTTCCCGCCGGGCACGGAGGACAGCGTGGTGTAGGCTTTGGCGGCGTAGTCGATGTTGCCCTTTCCGGCGGGCGTGCGGACATGCGCCACCACCAGTCGGATGTTGCGGGAGGCCGCAAGGTCGGCCAGTTCCCGCACGTCGAGGCTTGTGGAGGCGTTGGCGTCGCTCAGGGGCAGCGGCCCGGCGTCCGTGATCAGGAGCAGCACGCGGTTGGCGTAAGGCTGCCAGTTCAGCTCATCAAGCGCGGCCTTGACCCCGGCGAGGGAATCCTCGTTGAAGGAGTGGCTGGATGCCTTGGCTTCCTCAAGCCCGCTGAGGGCCTTTTCCAGTTCGCCGCGTTTGGTGGCGTCGCGGAAATCGCTGACGACCTTGGTAACGTATTCGAGCTTTGGCGACGCCTTCGTACTGTTGCGGAAGGCCACGATGCCGAAGGAAACCTTGTCGTCCAGCTTGTCCTTGGCGACGGAGTCGAAAATGGCCCGCACCACGTTGAGGCTCTGGTCGATGTAGGGTTTCATGGAGATGGTCGTGTCGATGACCATTGCGATGCCCGTGCGCGGGACGCCGTCGTCCTTGGCATCTTTTGGGGCGTTGGCGTCGGGCTTGCCTCCGGCGCTGCCGGGATCGATGGAGGCTACCTCAAGGAGCTTCGTCCCCTCGAACGGCGTGTCCACCTTCAGGATGGGCATCAGGTAGAAGCGGCTGCGCGAGACGGCACCCTGCGCGTCGTCGGGCTCCACGGCGAGGATGGGCAGATCCGCCGGGGCGTCGCCCTGCTGCGCGGCCTTGGCTTCGGCGCGGAGTTTTGAAAGCATGCCCGGCAGGTCTTCCGCCTGGCAGACATCCATGATGGCCTTGTGATCCTTAAAGAACAGGACGGGCTGGCGCTGTGAGCGGTCGGTGAAAAGCAGGGTAAGGGCCTGGTTCCATGCTGTGGTGTCCGCGGCCTTTATCCAGCCGTCGGGCTTTGTGGTGGACGCGCCGACCTCAAGCCAGTTTCCGTCGCGGGTGTATACGTAAAAGACGCTGAACGGGCGCACGGCCTTTTGGATGACCGTGGAGCCTTCCCCTTGCCCGGCGTACAGGCTCGTGCCGGGATGGGTGATCACCCGCTGGTACAGGGTTTTCTTGCCTTCCATCAGCAACGGCGTGCGATCCGCCGCGTGTGGCGTCGGCGTCCAGCCCGCGAGGAGCGTAAGCGCCGTCAGTATGGCGATGAGGATTCGTTTCATGGGATTCTCCTGTCGGGATGGTGCCCTCGGAGGCTGAGGGATGACGCCTCAGCCAACGATGGGGCTTTTTACAGTAACAGGCCGTTGACATTGAAGGGAATGAGGCGGCCTCGGAAACTTCCGCCAAGGCGAAGTCCGGCGCGCTCACACGATCGCCATGCGCCCCGTTGAGGAACGCCTTTGGAAAGGATGGGGCGGTTCCGCGTCGGCAGGTTTGGGGAGGGAAAGGAAAAACCTTCCTTTAAAAAGGGCCTTCCTCCCCTCCCCAATATTCTCTCTCTCTCTCTCTCTCTCTCTCTCTCTCTCTCTACTTCAACGCATCCAGCCGCTGCTGGGCTTCGGCGGCTCCGGCTGCGAGGGCTTTCTTGTAGCAGTCGCCGGCCATGTCGGTGTCCTTTTGGATGGTCCCGCGCTGGGGCTGCTTCGGGGAATAGAAGTCGCCGAGCATGAGCAGGGCCTGCGCATTGCCCTTCTTGGCGAGCTCGTCGGCGATCAGGAATGCGCCGTCCTGCGCCTTGGGATCGTCGGCAGCGGCAAAAAGCTGCTGCGCGAGGGCCATAGCCGTGTCCGGCTCCACCTTGCGCTTGAGCGCATCGCGGGCGACCTGCAACCCCTTGGGGCCCTTGATGTCATCGGGGGCGTATTTCACGGGCGCTTCTTGGCCCGGAGGCAGATCCGCCGCCTCATGCTTCAGGACTTCGGCGGGCCTTTCCTCCAGCGTCGTATCCGTTTTGGGCAGGACGCGCGTGTAGATGAAGTATCCGGCCCCGGCAAGCAGAATGACCGTGAGGATGGCAAAGATGATGTTCAGGATAAGCCCCTTGCAGCTTTTGGGACGTTCCTTCAGGTTCAGCAGTTCGCTGTCCGGGACCGCCGAGCCGGGTTTCCCATCGAAGGTGAGCGCGGTCGGCGCGGGGCCGGTTTCCATTTCCGGCAGGGGCAGGGGAGCGCGTCCTGCGGAAGGCGTGGGTTTGGGGGCGAGCTCCAGATCGGGCAGGAGGCTGGGATCGCGCGAATAGACGATCCGGTTGATGCTGAGGCCGCCCTGCCACACATGCTCGGCGTCCGTGAACAGCGCCACCTGATAAATGGCCTGCAGTTCAAGGCTGTCCACAACGGCGGGGCCTACCGACAGGCTCAGGATTTCGCCCGATGGGGCTACGGCGTCGGGAACAAGGTGGGCGTCGCCGGGCTGCCAGCCGTTGGGGCCGAGGCTCATGCCGTTGGACGGATCCTTGATCATGTAGAGAAGCGTGTTTGGGGCCGCGGAAAAGCCGGGGCAGGAGGCCAGAATGAGGCCGTAGCCCGGCCCTTTGGCTTTGTCGGGTTCGAAACGGAGTGCACAGCGAAGCGTCATGTCAGTTGTCCTGCGTGAAAACGGAAGGGTTCAGGTTGTTGATGAGTTGTCCGAGGCGGGCGTTCTGCTCCGGATCGAAGGCCTGCCCGCCTTCATAGTCGGCGTTGCCTTCGATGAGGTGTATGAGCGCCGCCAGCCAATCGGTATAGTATTGCCTGTCAAAGGCAAGGGGTTCGGCGGCAAGGGCGGGGTACCCTTCCGGATCGGGCCGCTGCCTGAAGAGGGTACGGGTGCGCCCGGCAAGCTGGATGGTGCGCTTGGCCTCGGAGGCGGATGAGGGGTTGAAGCCCAGCCAGTCCACAAAGGCGCTGATGCAGTAGGCGGCCATGCTTGCCTGCCGCCAGATGAGCTTGTCGCGCCGGATATTGCGGTAGCCGGACACGTCGCGCACGGCCTGCGCCATGTCTTTTTCAAGGCCGAGGCGGGACATGCCCTGAATGAGCTCGTGGACAAGCGGCCCGAAATCTTCGGCTTCAAGGCCGAAGTACCGTTGGCGGACGGGATCGGCGGCGAGGGCGTTGAGCCGTTCGATCCACGCGCCGACGACGAGTTCCGCGAACGCGCCCGCCTCGTCCAGCGGTTGCGGGGCGGCTTCGGGCGTTTCGGCGGAGGCGGACACGAGCGGGGCCATGTCGCCGAACAGGTCGTCCATGATGTCCTGCGCGCTGGCGGCGCTGCCCATGCTCGGCTGCGGCGCGGGAGCCTGTCCGTTCCCGCGCATGAGCCGGTTTTCAACCTGATAATAGAGGGCGTACAGTTCGTGATCCCGCATGAGCATGGCCCGGAGCAGCTCCCCGAACCGCTGGTTCTGGGCGGTCAGGGCGAGGCTGCGGGCAAGGCGCATGCCGAGCTGGCGCTGCTGTTCGCGCAGGGCGGCCTTGTCGTCGGTGCGGTGGAAGCGGCGCAGGTGCTCGACGAAGGGGCGCAGGTTGTCGGCCACGCGATCCGCAACTTGCCGCCGTTTGATCGCCGGATCGCATACCGGGCGCAGCCGGCGGCGCAGGAAGGCCACGCCGCCGTCGTTGAGGGTGAACGCGGCGTCCCATGCGGCTTCGGGATCGGCAAAGTGGCGGCGCACTTCGGGCGTATTCAGGAACTTGGCCTTCATGTCCGACACATAGGCTTCCTGTTCGGGACGGATGCCGGTTTCCCGCTCGCCGTCGAACGCAATGACCGCTTCCCAGCGGAATTTGGGGTTGCGGAGCCAGAAAGTATTGTTGAACGGCTGGTCGGGCGTCCACTGTTCGGGCCAGTCGTACTGTTTGCCGAAGAAATCGAGGAGCGAGGCGTGCAGGCGGTTTGACCAGCGGGTTTCGTCGTCCATCGCGCCTTTTTTCTTCTCGAATTCCATATCGAACTTGGTAAGCACGAGGAACAGCGTGGTGTGGCGGCCCCGCCTGAGTTCGGGCGTCTTTCCTGCGGCGTCGGACACCCAGTCGTTGATGACGGCGGGCAGATCCTGCACTTCCTGATTGCTTGGGCCGATGCACAGGAGCATGCTGGTCAGCTCAAGATCGGTCTTGTAGCGCTCGAAGAGGTAGGCCACCTTGCCGCGCAGGAAGAATTGGCGGATTTGATCGGGCTTGGCGAGTTCGCGGGCCACGTCGTCGGTCTTGAGGCGCGAGCGGTAGCCGGGGAAGTCGAGCAGGTCGGTATGTTCAAAGAAATCGTCCGGCTTGTGGCGCATGGTGATGGACAGCTCCGCCGTGAGCGCGGCGGCTTCGGCCCGGCCCGCCGTAACCCGGCGTCCGTCCTTCGTGACCAGTTCGAGGCTGTCCGCGCCCTCCGCCTCTCCGAGGCCGCGCAGCGTTTCCACGTCTATGATGCTGGTTTCGCGGGGGAGCAGGGCTTCCTTGCCGCAAAACGCCTCATCGGGATAGCCGAGCGCGTCGAGCACCCCGCGCAGGTGCAGGTAGAGCCCCGTAAACGGTTTGGCCTCGTCCCACAGGATTTCAAACAGCGCGGCGCGATCTTCGGGCGCGAGGCGTCCGGCGGCGTGGATGGCCTTGGGCCAGTACAGGTGCTCAAGCTTCTGGACGACGGCGGCGGCCCGGAAATTCCGGGTGACGTATTCCTTCAGGTCGATCATGTCGTCTTCGCTGAAGGAGGCCCGCCACGGTTCGCCTTTGGCCTTTTTCGCCAGTTCGTCCACGCGGGCGGCGAGGGCGTCCTCGTCGGGCGGGGTGAGGTGGCGGCAGTCGGCGTAGTAGGTATTCGTCAGGATTTTGACGATATCCAATTCGGACAGCAGGCGCAGTTTCACGGGAAACATGGCCGGGGCTCCGCACGGCGTCAGGGTGAAGCGCGTGACGAGGCCCGTGGACTCCTTGCCGCCCGCCGGGTTGATGTCCTGAATGAAATCGGCGGATTCGCCGCCGAGCGCCGCGAGCAGCGAGCCGTCGGCATCCTGCGCCAGCGCCGAGATGAGGTAGGACTTCCCGGACTGGCTTGGGCCGAACACGCCCACGCACATTTTCCGCGCGGCGGTGGCGGCCTCCTTGCGCAGGGCGCGGGCGAGCCGGTTGCTCTCGCGCAGGAGCGCCTCGCCGGAGGAGCCCGCGGCCTGCGGGTTCGCCCGGACCCATTCGTCAACGCCGGCGAGCGTTTTGATGCCCGCTTCGCACTGTTCGACAAGCTTTTGATCGTCTATGGTCATACGAGGAATGCCTCCCGGCGGGCTGGGGGAAATGATTTCCCCCAGACCCCCTCAGAGCGGCGGCACAGTGTTTCGTGCTGAAACGCTTCGCTTTTTCAGCAC
>URTO01000126.1 GCA_900550745.1 uncultured Desulfovibrio sp.
GAAGGTGCGGAAGTGGAAGTTATATATAAAGGAAAAGTGTCACCCACCATAGCCATTGCCATTGCTGAGTTGAAAAAAGAGGGCGGAGGAACTCTATATTCCTTTAAAATCGGTGTGAACCCAAGACGAATAAACTAAAGGCTCTGCCATAGCATGTGATTGATGTGATTTTACATGCATTGATTTCACTGAGTTTTTGAAGGAAGTTGCAGGTGAGCCTAACGGCAAAAAATATTTTCCTCAGTATCTATCTCGAACTGCATGAAATGGAACATCAGGCTTTTGCTATGCCAGGGCCAATAAAAAAAGAGGGAAGGAGAAAAGTTCCTTCCCTCTTTGGGTAAGTTCATCAACGGTTAGCGCCGTTTTTTCTTGAGAGCGTGCCGCTTGGGCAGCATCTTGGGCGGGGCGAGAACTTTTACTTCCCCTTCAAGCGAAAGGGCTTTTTCAGTCAGGCCAAAGGGGGCCCAGTTAGCGGGGACAAGGCTCAGCCGTTCAAAGTTCCGTCCCGTGGCATAGATGACGGGAATGTCTCCAGAAGAGGAGCCCGCCAAAAGCAGCGTAGCATTGCTCTCGGAGGGGATGGCGGGATCGGTTTCGGGAAGCTCCGTAGGCTGGCTGTCGGCGGTTTGCTGCGCTGTCTGCTCGCTTGCCAGCGGCTGTGTAGCGTTCCCGGTCACAGGTTGCGTCGCATTCTTAGTCGGCTGTGGTGCAGATGCGTCAGGCTCTGCCGGCTGTACGGGGTTGTCGTCCATATCCGAAGGGTAAGCCCCCGGAGCGTAGATCCCTGTGTTGTCGGCAAACAGGGGTTCTTCCTGCAATCTGCCGTTGGTACGCAGAAAGTTCAGGAAATCGCTTCCGGTCAGGCCCACGAGCGCGATCATAGGGGAACCGTCCCCCGCCGTCAGCAGGCTGACGGGCACTGTGCCTCCGTGGATGCCGATATAGGTTGTCTTGGCTCCAGCAGGCATTTCGCCCCATACGACCTCTTCCTTTTTTTCTCCGCCCTTGTCGGCGACAGGCTTCGGAGCGGCCCACACGGGGCTGTTCGCCAGCGTGAACGCGGCGAGGAGAAGCAGAGCGAACCACTTGGGAGCATGGAAGATTCCGTTCATGTCGAACACATATGACCGTATCAGGCGGAGGTCAAGCGCTTCCTGCAAAGCGCTCTTGGAATGCGCCCGCCCTCCATCGCGCAACATGGCGGCGAGAGGGAATAATTTGCCCTCTCACCTGTAAAGACACTCTTTTTTCATTGCGGCCCTGACTTCGGCAACGCGGGCGGGAATGTCAGGGGCGCTGACGAACTCGGAAACGAGGGCGCAGCAGCGGGCGCCATGCGCGATGACGTCCGCAATGTTGTGGCGCTTGATGCCCCCAATGGCGACGAACGGCAGGGTGATGTTGGCGGCCACCCAATCAAGGTAGTCGAGGGTTACCGCGGCGCATACGTCCTTTTTGGTCTGCGTCGGGTAAATGGGGCCGACCCCGATATAGTCGGCGCCGGAGGCTACGGCTGCGCGGGCCTGCTCCGGGCTATGGGTGGACAGGCCGATGATCATGTCCGGGCCAACGAGACGGCGCACGGCCTCGACAGGGAGATCCTCTTGGCCGACGTGTACGCCGTCGGCTTCGCAGAGGATGGCGATGTCAACGTGATCATTCACGATGAAGCAGGCGTCGGCCTCGCGGGTCAGGCGGCGCAGTTCCATGCACTCTTTGAGCATCTGCCCGGCCTTTTTTTCCTTTTCGCGGTACTGGAGGATCTTGATGCCGCTGTCGAGCAGGGCCTTGGCGACTTCAACCGCCGGACGGCCGAGGGACAGCTCATCGTCGGTGAGGGCATAAAGATCGGTTTCGGGGGATGTCCCCGGCAAGAGTCTGGGCATGGCGCACCTCATCAGTCGGCTTCCACGCCGACGAAGGAAAAAGTGTTGACGTTGAACAGGCCGCGGGCGGTCAGCTTGAGTTCCGGGATGACGGGGAGGGCCATGAAGCTGAGGGTCATGAACGGTTCGACGTCTTCGGGGATGCCGAGCTCCGCACGCGCGGCAACGAGCATATCATGATGGACGGCGTTGACTTCCTGCGGATCGGCGGAGGTCATGAGGCCCGCGATGGGGAGGGGCAAACGCCGGACAGCCCCTCCATGCACGGAGACGATGCCGCCGCCCATGTCCGCCAACTCCCGGACGGCAAGCAGCATATCGGGGTCGTTGTCGCCCGCTACGACAATGTTGTGGGAGTCGTGGGAAATGGTCGTCGCTATGGCCCCTCCCGTGAGCCCATAGCCTTCCAGAATCCCGATGCCGAGCTTTCCCGTCCTCTTATGCCGTTCGATGACCGCGATTTTGGTCAGGCCGGGATTCAGCGAGGACTGGAAGCATCCCGCATCATCGGTCTTTACCTCGCGGATGAGGTTTTTCGTAACGAGGGAGGCGGGCTCAATGCCGATGACACGGGCCTTTCCGGTGCGGACAGGCAAGGACAGGGCATCTTCGTCCAGCGGCTTGAGGTGGATGGAATGGGAAGGCGCCCCCGCAGCCGCGTCATCCAGCGGGATGAGGACACGCCCGTCTTCAGCGATCAGCCGTCCGGCCGTAAAGACCTTGCGCACGCGGAAGGCCTTGAGGTCGTCCACAAGGATGAAATCGGCGTCCCTGCCGGGGGCGACGGCTCCCTTGTTGCGCAGCCCGAAGCATTCCGCGGCGTTGAGCGTACACATGGTGACGGCCTGTACCGGATCCATCCCCATGCCTACGGCGAGGCGCAGATGGTTGTCCATGTGCCCGTCCGAAACGATATCCTCAATATGGCGGTCATCGCAGCAGAACGCGCAGCGCCGCGCGTTGCCGGGCGTGACGCCGGGCAGGAGCGTTCGGAGGTTCTTGGCGGCGGAGCCTTCGCGGATCAGGATGTAGCTGCCCCGGCGAAGGTTCTCGCGCATTTCTTCAAGCGTGGTGCACTCGTGGGTGTTCGTAATCCCGGTGACGAGATAGGCGTCGAGATCCCGGCCCAGCAGGCCGGGGGCGTGCCCGTCCACAATTTTGCCGTGGGACGTGCCGAGCTGGATTTTTGCCAGCACGTCGTAGTCGCCGGAGACGACGCCGGGGAAGTTCATCATTTCGCCGATCCCGGTCACTTTGGGGTCGTCGATGAGCTCTTCCAGTTCTTCGGCGGAAAGGATCGCGCCGGAATCCTCGAACGGCGTCGCCGGGACACAGGAGGGGAGGGAGATAAAAATGTTGAGCGGCAGATGGCGTCCGTTTTCCAGCATGTACCGGATGCCTTCCAGACCGTGGACGTTGGCGATTTCGTGCGGATCGGCCACGACGCTGGTGGTGCCGTGCGGGAGTACCAGCCCGGCGAAACGTGCGGGGCTCACCATGCTGGATTCGATATGGATGTGGGCGTCGATGAGGCCGGGCAGCAGGTAGGCTCCCTGCGCGTCAACGACCTTCACAGCCTCGGTATGCGAGAAGCCGAGGATTTTACCGCCGCCCACGCTGACGTCCGTTTCCCGGATTTCTCCGGTCAGCACGTCCACCAGCTTCGCGTTGGTGATGAGGAGGTCGGCGGGGCTGCGCCCGCCCGCCGCCATGTCCACAAGGTTTTTCAGATCGTCGATGTCGTACATGCAGGTCTCCGGCGTATGGGGAACAGGGGAAGGGGATGGGTGAAGAAACGCGGGCGCTGCTTCCCCCAAAGACCCCGCCCGCTCCAAAGCGTGTTTTTTTGAGGATGGTTTACGTGTGAAATGGTATACTTTCGGAAAAAAACGGAAAAAAGTCAAAAGGGTTGTGAGGGGGAGGGCGGCAGGTGGCTGCTTTCAGATGCCGTGTCCCAAAGGCGGCCTGCCTCAGAAAGGATCGTGAACGGTTCAATAGGCACAAGACGTTTGGAAAAGGTGCGGCTGGCTCTACGCGGGCAAACGTAGGGAAGGAGAAGCCTTCTTCAAAAAAGCCTCCTTCCCCAAGAATTCCAATCCGCTCAGGATGAACCCGTCCTCAAAAGGGAGGAGCCTTTTGCAGAAAGGTTCCTCCCTTTTTTGTCGTTCCGTTACTGCTCAAGGAGCGCCTTGGCGAAGTCATCCCCGTTGAAGGGGCGGAGGTCTTCCATTTTTTCGCCAAGGCCGACATAGGTGATCGGGATGCCGTACTGCATGGAAACGGCTACGGCGACGCCGCCCTTGGCGGTGCCGTCGAGCTTGGTCAGGATGAGTTCGTCAATCCCGGCGGCTTCCTTGAATATCTTTGTTTGCTGGAGCGCGTTCTGGCCGGTAGTGGCGTCTACAATAAGGATGCTGCGGTGCGGAGCGCCGGGATGTTTGCGGGCGATGACCTCCCGGATTTTGTGGAGCTCGTCCATCAGGTTGCTTTTGGTGTGCAGACGCCCGGCGGTATCAATAAACAGAATATCATATTGATCCCTGATGGCTATATCCATCGCTTCCCATGCCACGGCGGCGGGATCGGCATTCTGCCCTTTGGAGTGGAAGCCGGAACCCGTGCGTTCCGCCCAAATGCCAAGCTGTTCCACGGCGGCGGCCCGGAAGGTGTCGGCGGCGGCAAGGAGGACTTTTTTGCCCTGCATACGGGCGCGGTAGGCGAGCTTGGCGATGGTCGTGGTCTTGCCCACGCCGTTGACGCCGATGATCAGCACGACCTCAGGCGGGTTGACCGCCACAACGCCGCGCGGGATGCGGAAAATCTCTTCCAGTTCCGCCGCAAGGAGGGGGCGGAGTTCCTCAGGGGTGGTCGCGGAAGCGGCACGAGCGCGGGATTTGAGGCGCTTGCACAGCTCGGCCGCGGCTTCGACGCCCATGTCCGCCATGATAAAGAGCTCTTCCAATTCGTCCCAGAAGTCGGCGGAGAGGTCGCCGTGGCTGGCGAAGAGGGTGGAGAGCCCTTTGCCGAGCTGTTCGCGGGTGCGTTCCAACCCCTGATGCAGCTTGAGGAAAATGCGGCTGCGCTCATCCTCCTCGTCTTCAAGATCGAGCGCAAGGGCGAGGCGGTACTGCAATTCCGAGCGGAAGTCCGCCACTTCTTCGTATTCCATGCGCTCGGCCCACGCCGCGAAATCGGAGACGAAGGCATCGGCTTCGTTTTCCGGGGCTCCAAGGGCGGTCAAAAGGAAGCGGACCCGTTCCCAGAGCTCGTCACCCGTGCGCGCATCGGGGCCGAGGTCTTCCAGAACGATGGACAGCCACACGGACAGGCGCGGCTCGGCTTCCCGGAGGGCAAGCAGCAACGTGGCCCGCCATCCTGAGGGTTCCACCGGCGCATATGGCTGGGGGGCAGGCTGGTCAACGGGCGCGGGCGCTTCGGGCAGGCCGCCCCCCGCGGCATGTGCGGCAGACGCGGAGGTGGAGGCTTCGGGCAGGCCGTCCTTTGCTGTGCGTGCGGCAACAGGCGCGGGGGAGGCGTCCGGTTCGGCGGTCATGGGCGCGTGTGCGGGGGCTTTGTCCGGTTCAAAAGATTGTCCGGCTGCGGGCTGATCCGCTTCCTGAGCGGCCTGCTGCGGCCCTGCGGAGGCCGTTTCCGGCAACGTTTCCGAAACCGCAGGAGGCTGCGGCGTGTCGGAAGCGGGAGGCGTTTCGGGGGACGTGCCGCCTTCCGTTTCCGTCGGCTGGGAAACGGCCTGCGCTTCCTCTGCCGGAACCTGCGGCGTTTGCGGAGTTGCCTCAGTTTTATTCGATGACCACAGCCGTTTGATACTTGAGAAGAAACCCATGCGTCTATCCTTAAAAGAGGTCTTTGGATGCGGGCGGGAGCGTTGAGCAACCGTACAATACGACTATTTGCGTACTTGCGGCGTCCCGTCAAGCCCCGCGTCAGGGAGGAGCAGGGCCGGGGCGCTCAATGGCGGCGCGGGCTGGGGCAAGATGCGTATCAGGGCCGGGGCGGGATTGCCGTACAGCCGGAAGGCACCACGCGGTTGCCCGTATCCGGGAAGGGGCTGGGGGAGGGGCGACCTTGTGGAAGCCGGATCGTCGTTTCGAGCCCGTGTCAGGGGAAGGGCGGGGCCGGGGCGTACAATGGCGGCGCGGGTTGGGTCAAGATGCGTGTCAGGGGAGACATTCGCTATTGAGTGAAAACTACATTTCAACGGTC
>URTO01000127.1 GCA_900550745.1 uncultured Desulfovibrio sp.
GATCACAAAAGATTATTTCAATAATTTAACATAGTTACACATAATACGACACAGAACACGGCCTTCCATTCCAGATGAGGGCCCCCTTGCCGCCCCATCCGCTGACCAGCGCGAGCATATGCCCCGCCGTTTCCTGTCCCGGCTGCCGCCCGCAGGCCGTCCCTCGCTGTAAGGATGCTTTTCCCTGCGCGGGCCGCCTTTCGGCGGCAGCCGGGCCCTCTCCTACGCGGGACTGCCTGACCCCCGTGGTCAAATTGATCACCGTTGACATGCCGGGCCTTCTCCCGCGCGGGCCTGCCGTTGGGGACACGGATGCCTGTGGGAGTTCCAGCCTTTCGAAGGGCCTTTTCCGCCTTCCCTCCGCCTCTTTTCCCTTGTGGGGCGGGACGGGTTGCGGTAGAGATGCGGTTTGAGCAAGGAGCATACCATGACTACAGCACACCCAAAGGTGCGCATCCAGTATCTGCGGAACTCGCAGGCCGTCTATACGGCGAACGGGGCCGGAGGCCTGCGGTACGCCACTTCAGGTTCCGTGGGCCTCGATCTGAGGGCCTGCCTTGAAGAAGACGAAGCCTCCATCCCTGCGGGCGGGCGTTTGGCCATCCCTTCCGGCATCGCCGTCGAACCGCTTACGCCGGGCATCGCCGGTTTCGTCTATTCGCGCAGCGGGCTCGGAGCCATGCAGGGCCTGACCGTGGCGCAGGGCGTCGGCGTCATTGATCCCGACTACCGCGGCGAAATCACCGTCGTCATCCTCAATACGTCCGGCGAGGAACGGCGGCTCCGACGAGGGGACCGCATCGCGCAGCTCGTTTTCCAGCCCGCCCTTCAGGTGGAGCTTGAGGAATGCGAGACGCTGGGCGCCACCGGACGCGGTTCCGGGGGCTTCGGACATACGGGAAAACACTAGGCGGCCTTCACAGGGCACGCCGTCGTACTTATATGAGCATTCCGGCGGCCGCCGGACAGGAGATACCATCATGACCACTTCCTCTCTCGATACGATCAAGGCCCGCGAAGAATCCCTTCTCTGCCGGACGTACGGTCGTTACCCTGTCAGCATCGCCAGCGGCAAAGGCTCCAGAGTCACCGACCTCGACGGCAAGGAATACGTCGACCTGCTGGCCGGGATCGCGGTAACCAGCCTCGGCCACTGCAACGAGGAAATCGCCCAGGTCATCGAGAAGCAGGCCCGCAAGCTCATCCATGTGAGCAACCTTTTTTATCAGGAAGAACAGCTTGAGCTGGCTGAGGAACTGCTGTCCCTGAGCCATTTTGGAAAGGCGTTCTTCTGCAACTCCGGCGCGGAGGCCAACGAAGCGCAGATCAAGCTGGCCCGCCGCTACATGCAGCGGGTGAAGAACGTCGACGCCTACGAAATCATTACGCTGGAAAAGGCATTCCACGGGCGTACGTATGCGACGATGGCCGCCACGGGGCAGGAACGCTTTCAGGACGGGTTCGCGCCCATCCCGGACGGCTTCAAGACCGTGCCGTGGGGCGACCTGAACGCGCTTGAGGCCGCGATTACGCCCAAAACCGCCGCCGTACTCGTTGAAATCGTACAGGGCGAGGGCGGCATCCGCCCCATGTACGCCGAATACGCCAAGGGCATTGAGGCGCTCTGCCGCAAAAAGGGCATCCTCTTCCTCGTGGACGAGGTGCAGGGCGGCCTGTTCCGCACCGGCAAGCCGTGGGCGTTCCAGCATTTCGATCTCAAACCCGACGCCATCTCCTGCGCCAAGGCCCTTGCCAACGGCCTGCCGATGGGCGCGATGATGACCACCGATGAAGTCTCCAAGGGCTTCGTCGCCGGCAGCCATGCCACCACGTTCGGCGGCGGCGCCCTGACGTCCGCCGTGGCCGCCAAAGTCGTGCAGATCATGAAGCGCGACCATCTCGACGAGCGCGCGGCCAAGCTTGGCGGCGAGTTCATGGAGTCCATCCGCCGCATCAGCGAAAGCCACCCCGGAACGATCAAGGAAGTGCGCGGCCTCGGCCTCATGATCGGCATCGAGCTGGCCTTCCCCGCAAAAGCCGTCTGGGAGGAGCTCATCCGCCGCGGCTTTATCTGCAACCTGTCCCACGAAGTCGTCCTGCGCCTCCTCCCGGCCCTCAACATCCCGGAAGAAGACCTGCGCGCCTTCGCGGATACGCTGGAAGACATCCTCGCCAACATCAAAAAGTAGCGGGCCGTTTTCTGCGATAAGAGGCACGGTGCGCCTTTGCCCAGCCTCTCCGCCTATTCAGGCAATCTGTCCACCACATTGGAAGGGGAGGCCGGGAGGGGCCTTTCCAGAAGGCCCCCTTCCCCGCAACCCTTTTCTTTACTATAAGGATTTCAGGATGATCGTCGATCATATCAGCAACTGGCGGCGTTACGGCTTCGGCCCGGCATGGGAACAAATGATGTGCTGGCTCGAAAACTATGCGCCCGGCGGTTCCGGCTCCCTTGCCGGACTCAAGGACGGCACGCATCCGCTGGCCGACGGTTTCGTCAATGTCGCCACGCTGACCTCGCGCCCGCTTTCCGGCAGCCTCTACGAATGCCACAAGCGTTTCTGCGACGTGCAGATGGTGGTGGAAGGGCAGGAATGGCTGTTCAACGCCGCCACAACGGGCCTCACCCTCAACGGCGCATTCGATGACCAGCGGGATATAGGCTTTTTCCAGCCCGCCCCGGCGGAAGTCAGCCGGGTCACGCTTGCGCCCGGCACTTTTGCCCTCCTCTTTCCGTGGGACGCGCACCTTCCGGCCATCGCGGTGGACGGGGTACCCGCCCCATTGCGCAAGTGCGTGGGCAAAATCCCCCTTGAGGCGCTGCGCCTTTCCTAAGGGGTTCCGTCATGGAATGACGGCTGCCTTATCCCTACAACAGGGTGAAGATATTGGCTTTCCATCCCGATTTTCCGCCGGAGGGGGCCTTGAGCGGAGCGCTTTATCGGTTATCCCTTTGGAATGCCGAGAAATAGAGCGCCAAGCGTTTTGCCGTGGCACGGCCTTCATAAAACTACTTGCAACGCGAACGGTTTTCGGGCAAACCTGCGGCCTTCCCGGGGGAAGGTCTGGCCCCTCTTGAGGGACTCCCCCTGCTTCACGTTAAAGAAAGAGGACACGAATGGACATTTTCGATCAGGCGCAGGAACTGGAACGGCTCGCACGCGAAACCGCCCTCCAGCGCGCCCGTTCTTCACAGTACTGGGAAGGGCCGGAGTGGATCGACGGCCAGGCCTGCTGCCGTGAATGCGGCGAGCCCATTCCCCAGAAACGTCTGGAAGCCCTGCCCGGCGTCGGCCTGTGCCGCGCCTGCCAAGAAGAACGGGAACGTGAAGGCTTCTGATTCCCGCGCAGCATCCGGGGGAGGCCCTCACCTCCCCCTTACCCTTTCCCGCGTCCGCGAACGCCGGTTTTTCCGGGATACGCCGTGACAATACCCCCGCCTCCCCCATCAAGGAACATCCCCCTCGGCCCCGTACCGCGCTGGCTCCTCGGCCTTCTGCTCGGCATGGCGACCTATGCCGTGGCCTTCCTGCTGCGCTTTCAGGAATGGCCGTCGTGGCAGGATGTGGAATATCGCCTCGGCAATGAAATGCTCCTTGCCACGCATGACGCCTATCACTGGGTCGCCGGAGCCGAGGGCTTCGGGTTCGGCGCCGGACACCCCATGTCCGAGCTGCTCCGTATCCTCGCCCTGATCACAGGCACGGAGCCCGCACAGGTCGCCTTCTGGCTGCCTCCGGTCATGGCCAGCCTCATGGCCCTGCTTGTCTTCCTGTGGGCATGGTGCATGGGCAGCATGGAGGCCGGCTTTTGCGCCGGCATCCTCGCCTCGCTCTCTCCGGGCTTCCTCGCCCGTACACTGCTCGGCTACGCCGACACCGACCTGATCACCCTCTTCCTGTCACTGCTCATCGGGCTGGCCCCGGCGGCATGGGTCATGTATTTCCTGCGCCATCCCCTGGCCCTGCCCTTCCGGTGGTTCCAACGATGGACAAAGCGCCCCATCCCCATCGCGCTGGACGCTCCGAGCCATCAGCCCTGCGAGCTGATCTCGGCAGGCTGGATCCTCGCCCTGAGTGCAAGCGGGCTGCTGGCCTGGTGGTCGCAGGAGTGGCACTCCATGTTCCCGTACATCGTGCGCTACGACGTGGCCTTACTCGGCGGCATGGCGCTCCTGCTGCCCCGTCCGGGCGAACGCCGTACGGCCCTGCTCGCGGGGCTGGCCTATGCCTTGCCCGCGCTTGGGGGCCCCACCGGGGCCATCCTCCCCCTGACCCTGTTCATCGCCATCGTGGGGCGTGAACGCCAATTCGTGGCGCAGCTCCACCGCCCCGCCGTGCTGGCGGCGTTCTGGCTGTTGGCCGTAGCCCTGCTCGTCGACCTGAGCGTGCTGAACACGATGCTCCACCACGTACAGGGCTATCTCAAACGCGCGGGGGACGCCGTGGCGACGGGCACGACCGATCCGCTGGTCTTCCCGTCCGTGGCCCAGTCCATCATCGAGATCCAGGATCTGACGCTGTCCGAAATCATGGTCTATTTCCACCCGTGGCAGCCCGTCGCCATCCTCGGACTGCTTGGGTTCGTGTTTGTGCTCTGCGCCCGATCCGGGGCCCTCTTCCTCGTGCCGCTGGCCCTGCTGGCCCTGCTCAGCACCAAGATGGGCGGACGGATGGTCATGTTTGGGGCCCCCATCGTCGCCATCGGCCTGACGCTCCCCGTGGACTGGCTGGCCTGTGCCCTCGGCGACGTCCGCGCGAAAAAGACCCGCAAGGTGTTCTTCCTCGCCTGCCTCATATTGGCCGGGCTCATCCTCCTTGTGCCGGATTGCCGGGAAACGGTGCTCGACCTTTGGGATTCCCTCGGACGGCTCCATTTCGTCATCCTTGGATGCCTCCTCGCCATGTTCGTCATCGGGTTGGGGCGCCAGCGCGGTTGGCGCCTGACCCGCGTGCTCGACGCCATCGGGCCTCACCTGTTCTACCGTTCGGCTGCGGTCATCCTTATGCTCGTCATTGTGGTCCCGCCGCTTGCCGATCTCGTGCCCGCCATGACCCACGGCCCGATCCTCAACCGCCGCCATGCCGCCGGGCTGCGTGAAATCCGCACGGCCACCCCCGAAGACGCCAAGGTCTGGCACTGGTGGGACTGGGGGTACGCGACGCAGCACTTCGCGCGGCGCGATACCATCGCCGACGGCGCGGAACACGGCAGCCCTTCGCTCTACCTGCCCGCAGCCGTCTATGCGACGGACGATCCGCGTTTCGCCCGCCAGATCATCAAATATACCGCCGCGAAAGGGAATGTCCCCGGCAACGTGTTCAAAGGGCTGACCGCGTCTCAGGCCGCGGACATGATCACATGGCTGAACAACCCCGACAACCCGCTCATTCAGGCGGACGGCAAGCAATATCTTGTGCTCAGCTTCGACATGCTGGATCTCGGCTTCTGGATTTCCACCTTCGGAAGCTGGAACTTCCTGTCCAAGGAAGGGCGCGGCTACGCCATCAGCATTGTCCCGCAGGCGCTTTCCTACCGCCTTGACAAGGGCGAAGTGGTCATGAAGGGGAGCAACGTCAACGTCCCCGCCGCCAGCATCGACGTCTTTTCCGACGGCCAGCTTGACCACCGCGACTACGTGACGCCGCCCGAATACCTGCCCGACAACGCCGCCATCAAGGCATGGAAGGAAGACATGGAGCGCCGCCGCAACGTGCATTTCATGTTCAACCGCGTGACCGGGGAAAAGCTCGTCATCGACGACCGCATGTACAACACCATGATGGTGCAGCTCCTTATCTGCGATCCCGGCGATCCGCGTTTCGCCCCCTACTTCCGGCTCATCTTCGACAACGTCTTCTGTAGGATTTACGAGGTATTGTAGGGGCAGGCAGGAAAGGAACCTCTAAAGGCTCCGGGCCGCTTCGACGCCCGCGGGCCGCAAAGGTTCGCCCGTCGGCTGCGGCGGCCCTTTGCCTCCTCCCGCCCGCCCACAGCCTCCGCGTTTTGGAGTTCCCATCCGCGGATTCCCCAAGGCAGATGCGAAAGATACGGTCAAGGGCGAATTAGTATTTCGAGGTAAGGTCGGGCAGCATATCGAGGAAAAAAGGG
>URTO01000128.1 GCA_900550745.1 uncultured Desulfovibrio sp.
AGTGACACGGCCTGGTCTTGGATTCCGCCAAGGGGAAAGCCGGATAAAAAGGCCATATCTTCACCGCGCTGTGGAGATGACGCTGTGGAGATGAAACAACCACAATTATGCAGGGCCTTTTCTTTTCGAGCCCTTTGGGGTGAACGCGAGGCCCCGCTATGTCGTATGAGTGTGCCCGCGGTGCGGGGGGATTGGCGATAATACGCCCAAACCTGCATCAGGGATTCGGTTTTGTCCGAGGTGCGGGGTGATTGGGGGCAGGTATGGGAGGGGAGGGGCCAAGCATCTGTCTTGGCGCCTCCCCTTGTCCCTTATTGGGATGAGCGGATCATGTTTCCGATGAGTTCATGCATGGCCTTGTTTCCGGCGAGGATTGACCAGCGCAGATCAAAGGGCGAGCCGTCCAGATTGGAAACGGTGCCTCCTGCCTCGGTGACGAGCAGCGCGCCTGCGGCCATGTCCCACGGTTTGAGTTCGTCTTCATAAAAAGCGTCGAACCGCCCGCAGGCCGTCCATGCGAGATCCAGCGCCGCGGCCCCGCAGCGCCGCACACCTTGGCAAGAAGACAGCACGGGGCGTATCCGCTTCAGGATTTCATCCACGCGGCGGGCTATTTCATAAGGAAAGCCAGTAGCTACAAGGGCATTTTCACAGGCCGCCACGGATGAGACGCTGATGCGCTCCCCGTTGCGCCATGCCCCTTTCCCTTTTTCCGCAATATAGCATTCACTGAGCAGCGGCGCGTTGATGATGCCGAGCACGGTTTCCCCGTTCAGGCGGTAGGCCACGGAGGTGACGGTCAGGGGCAGGCCGTGGGCAAAGTTGGTTGTGCCGTCCACTGGATCGATGATCCAACAGGTATCCGGCAGCCTCAGATCTTCCGCACTTTCTTCAGCGAGGAACCCGGCGCCGGGCGTCAAGGCCGCAAGGCGTTCTTTCAGGAATGCCTCCACAGCAATATCGGTTTCGGTTACGAGATCGATGCGCCCCTTATGGCGGATAGTGTGGGGATGGGCATGGTTGGCGCTGATGATGGCGCCGCTTTCCTCGACGATGGCAAGGGCTTGTAAGGCCAATGATGAAAGCTGTTCTGTCATGGTGGTGAACGATCCGAAAAAAGTTGAAGGGACAGGGGGAAAGGTACGCTGGAACCGGCCCGAACGGAAGGGCTGGAGAGGGCCGGAGGCTCTCAGGCGGTTTTCCTCAAAACAGGCGGTAGGGGAGGGAGGCTGCGCCGAAGGTGGAAGTTTTTTTCACCTTAACCCGGCTATCAATCCAAGGCGCTCAGGAAGCATGTACCTTTTCGATGGTTTCTAAAAATTCATTTTGAATTTCATCTAGTTGAAATTCAACTTTCATTGAAGACGTGAATATCTCCCGCCTACAACGAGATTCCCTCCCCAAGCAAAAAGGGATAAAATGCCCCGGAGCGACGATTCCCTTTCCGACCGCACAACCCGCTGGAGACTCGCATGAATCTGACTGTCGAATATCAGCCCATTACCGAGCTGTTCCGCAACGCCCACGCCGAGGGGCGGCATTTCCTCTATGAATTTGAAGTGTATAACCTACTGAGCCTTTCCGGTTCGGAAACGCCCCCCAAATGCTCCTTCATCCCACGGAACGCCAAACCGATGGAAGAGGAGATCATGTCCCTGCCCGGCGAAAAGGCCGTGCTGAAAATCGTCTCCCCCACCATCGTCCACAAGACCGAAGTGGGCGGCGTGCGCATCGTCCCCAAAACGCCCGACAAAGTGCGTTCCGCCGTACGCCGCATGCTCTCCGAGGTGCCGGAACGCTATGCCGAATGGATCGAGCGCCGCCCCGCCTCCGCGCCCGAAAGCTATAAGGGGCTGGCCGGAACCGCGCTCCAGAACGCCATCGCCGCCGACCTCAAGGGCGTCCTGCAAGTGCAGTTCATGCCGCCGGACTCCGCATCGTTCGGAAACGAGCTGATCGTCGGCCTGCGCCGCACCCGCGAGTTCGGCATGGTCATCAGCGCGGGCCTCGGCGGTACGGACACCGAGCTTTACGCCGAGCGTTTCCGCAAGGGGCAGGCCATCGTCGCCGCACTGACTGAGCTGACCGACGGCGATGCCTTCTTCGAACTTTTCCGCAAGACCGTCTCCTACCGGAAACTCGCCGGGCTGACCCGCGGGCAACGCCGCATCGTGACCGACGACCAGCTTATCGAATGCTTCGAGTCGTTCATCCGCATGGGGAACTACTTCTCCCCCTGCAACCCCGATGCGCCGTTCATTATCGAAGAACTGGAAATCAACCCGTTCACGTTCACGGATTACCTCATGGTTCCGCTGGACGGCATGTGCCGCTTTTCGACTCCCGGCGAACGGGCCACCCCCCGCCCCATCCCCAAAATCGACAACCTGCTGCACCCCAAATCCATCGGCATCATCGGCGTTTCCGCCAAACGCCGGAATTTTGGGCGGATCATCCTTGAAAACATCATCGGCTCCGGCTTTGACCGCGACGAGCTCGTCATCATCCGTGACGGGGAAAACGACGCCAGCGGGGTGCGCTGCGTGCCGAACCTCCGTGCGCTTCCTGAACCGCTGGATCTGTTCATCGTCGCCATCGGAGCGGAACAGGTTCCGCCTCTGGTGGATGAAATCATTGAAACCAACGCCGCGCACAGCGTCATGCTCATCCCCGGCGGCCTTGGCGAAACCGAAGAAAGCCGGGAAATGACCGAGCGCATGATCGCCCGCATCACCGAAGCCCATAAAAGCCTCGCAACCGGAGGGGACGGCGGCCCGGCCTTCCTTGGGGCGAACTGCATGGGCGTGATTTCCCGTCCGGGCAAATTCGACACATGGTTCATCCCTGCCGCCAAGATGCCGGATTACAGGCAATACCCCCGCCGCCGCACCGCCATCGTCAGCCAGAGCGGGGCCTTCCTTCTGAACCGGTTCAGCCAGACGCCGGAAATGAGCCCGTCCTATCTCATTTCAATGGGCAACCAGACGGATCTCACACTTGGGGACATGATGCGCCACTTCATGGACTCCCAAGAGGTGGACGTCATCGCCGTCTACGCGGAAGGCTTTAAGGATCTCGACGGGCTCCAGTTTGCGGAAGCCGTGCGCGAGGCTATACGGCGCGACAAGCAAGTGATTTTCTACAAGGCCGGGCGGACGCCCGAAGGCAAGACGGCGACCAGCGGACATACGGCATCCCTCGCCGGGGACTATATGGTCTGTGAAAGCTGCATCCGGCAGGCGGGCGCGATCATGGCCCGCAGCTTCACGGAATTCCAAGATCTGATTCTTCTGGCGGAAACCTTCACCAACGCGACCATCCGGGGCAAGCGGCTCGGCGCGGTCAGCGGCGCGGGGTTCGAGGCCGTGGGCATGGCGGATTCGCTCCAATCCGACGAGTACAGCATGTCCCTCGGTACGTATTCCGAAACCACCCGGCTGGCCATGAAACGGCTCATCGCCTCAAAAGGGCTGGAAAAGCTGGTTCCGATCAAGAACCCCCTCGACATCAACCCCGGCGCGGACGACGAAGTCCATGCGTACATGGCCGAACTGCTGCTCAACGACGAAAACATCGACGCCGTCGTCATCGGCCTTGATCCCCTTTCACCGGTCACGCATTCGCTTGCCGAAACGGACATCGACGTCTTCCGCATGGATGCCCCGGACGGCATTTTGACGCTGCTTTCCGATGTCCGTTCCCGTACTTCCAAGCCTATGGTCGCGGTTATGGACGGCGGCGAAAAGTTTGAACCGCTCCGCAAGGCCCTCCGTGAGCGGGGCATCCCCGTCTTCCCCGTGTGCGACAGGGCCGTCGCCGCACTTTCCCTTTATCTGGAGTCCCGTTTGGCCGCCGAGGGCCTCAAGCATGCTTCGTATTGTTTGTTGAGGTAGATAAAAGAACCGACGGAAAGGGAGGGGGAAACCTTTTGCAGAGGCTGTGTTATAAAATGGTTGATGCTTTTTCCCTTGAAGCTCCAAAGGAATAACCGGCAAAATGCCTTAGCTAAGGATTCAGCCAAGGGGAAAACTGGAGAAAAAGGCTGTATTTTCACCGTGCTGTGGAGATGAAACAACCACATGCTATAACAGAGCCTAGCATAAATGACATAAATACTGCTCGGCAGGGCTGGAGAGTCCTGCGGGAGGGGCTTGAGGATTTTCGTGCTGGAGCCGCGCTTGTCAGGGATGCCCGAAGGCGTATAAGGAAAGAAATTTTCCGAATACAGCAAAACACAGTGAGAAGGACTATGAAACTGCAAGGAAAAACAGCCATCATCACTGGAGCGGCCAAAGGCATCGGCGCTGCGGCTGCCCGCCGTTTCGCCGCCGAAGGCGCTCGGATCGTCTTGGCCGACAAGGATGAAGCCAACGGGCATGAGACCGCAAAGGCCATCGTCAAAGAGGGAGGGGAAGCCGTATTCTGTCTGTGCGACGTGGGGAACGAGGCCGATGTGCAGGCGGTGTTGGACACGGCGACCCGTACATACGGGAAGTTGGACATCGTGGTGAACAATGCCGGATGGCAGCTCAACAAGACGCTTTTGGAAACGACGGCTGAAGAATTCAACGCCGTACTGAATACGAACCTGACCAGTATGTTCCTGTTCACAAAAGGGGCGGCGAACGTCTTCATTGCCCAGAAGACGGGCGGGGCCATCGTCAACGTCTGTTCGACCTTCGCCGTGGTGGGGTCTCCGGGATACGCCGCGTACCATGCCTCCAAGGGCGGGGTGGCCTCGTTCACACGGGCGGCGGCGATTTCCCTGATGCCGCACAATATCCGCGTCAATGCCGTCGGCCCCGGAACTACGGAAACCCCCGGACTGCACGACGGCGCAAAGGATACCGGCGACGAGGCCAAAGGTATGGCGGGCTTCCTCGCCCTGCAGCCGCTCAAGCGTTTCGGCAAGCCGGAGGAAATCGCCTCGGTGATCGCCTTCCTTGCCAGTGATGAAGCCAGCTTCGTCACGGGAGCATTGTGGATGGCTGACGGCGGCTATACCATCGTTTAGAGGCGTTTCTTTTTCATCTTTTCCGCTTATACGGAGCAAACGATACGGCATCTTCCCGGTGTCTGTTTGCCCCAACCCCTATCCCGTTTGTATGTGGGGCAAACGGGATAGAGTGAGGGGCTGGGGAAAGGCGTCGAAGGGCCAGTAGCCATAATAGCGGATCAGAAATCGGCGGGTGGATTTATGCCTGCTGTCCGTTACATGAAATGGGGACGGCAGGGTATCCTGACAATGATCCGCCGCATTGCCCACGAGAGCCACCCGGATCCGGAAAGCCCGCTGAAAGGTGTTTTTACCTGCCGTACCGCACATGAGCTGCACTTGCTCGAAGTGCCGTTTTCCCGCGCATCCTGCGCGATATGGCCTACGCGATCATTTGGGAAAACGGCATCCCCACAACCACGCCCCTCGTCGTGCGATTATGGCCTGCGCGATTATCCGGTCGGCGTGGACAACAAACGCAGGCTGGTGGAGATTGGAGGGGCTAAGGAAAAACGGTCTTTCCCGTCAAGGGTGCGGTGCTGGAATATGCCGTGGGGTGCCGTATGGTACACAAGGATTTGATATACGAAATACTTTCTGTTGTTGAGGAAATACCGGAAGGATGCGTTGCCACGTATGGCCAGATTGCGCGGCTGATCGGCAGGGACAAAAATTCCAGGCTGGTGGGAAAGGTTCTAAGCATGGCGGAATACTATGGTGACTATCCGTGTCACAGGGTCGTCAACCATGCGGGGCGCCTTGTGCCCGGATGGCTGGAACAGCGCCTTTTGCTGGAAGCGGAACAGGTCGTCATGAAGGACGACAACCATGTGGATTTGAAAAAATGCCAGAGGGATTACTGAAAAGGAGAGGGCGGTGAACCGCATAACGTACCACACAACGCCGTTGGGGCGGGTCATGCTTGCGGCGAAAGGCGATGCCCTTACCGGGCTCTGGATGGAAGGCCAGAAGTATTTCGCGGCTACTCTGAAGGGAGAAGTCCGGGAACAGGACGACTTCCCGGTGTTCATTCAGGCCAAGGGGTGGCTCGATCGGTATTTTGCCGGTGAGAAGCCCCGCATAGGAGAAT
>URTO01000129.1 GCA_900550745.1 uncultured Desulfovibrio sp.
GCCTTTCTTCAGAAAGGGCCTCCTCCCTTCCCCCACATTCCGCACTCCCTACAACAAAAAAGCGGTAGCCAGCCCCAAAAAAATAAAGAAACCAGCGCTGTCCGTAATGGCGGTGAGGAAGATGCTGGAAGCCTGCGCGGGGTCGCGGCCTACGGCACGGAATATCAGGGGGATGCTGCCGCCCGCCAGCGCGCCGAGCAGCATGTCGCCCATGAGCGCCGCGCCCATGACCATGCCGAGTTCGGGGGATGAGGAGGTGAACCAGACCCCCACACAGGCCAGCATCGCCATGATCGCCCCGGAAGTAATACCGATCTTGCCTTCGCGCAGCACGGCAATCCATGCGCGCCTGCGGTCAAATTTTTCCGTGGCAAGCTGGCGGATCATCACGGCGAGGGCTTGCTGCCCGGTATTCCCGGCCTGATTCGCCACCATCGGCATGAGCACCGCCAGCAGCGCCATGCCAGCAATGGAACCCTCAAACATATAAACCACAAAGGCCGACATCATGGAGGTCAGCATATTCACGATGAGCCACGGCAGACGTATCTGTACCGACTCCAGCCACGGCGTGTCCACAGTCTCGTCCTGACCGGCGCCCACCATGCCGAGCAGGTCGGCGCTGGCCTCATCCTGCATGATGTCCAGAATGTCGTCGTAGGTCGCCACACCGAGAAGGCGCCCTTCGTAGTCCACCACAGGCATGGCCATGAAATTGTAGTGGCTCATGCGGCGGGCCACTTCCTCGCTCGGCGTGTCGTAACGCACGGCGATCACGTCCTGATCATGCAGGGAATCCCGCAGGATCGTCCCCGGTTTCGACAGCATGAGGTCACGGAGGGAAAATACCCCGACCAGCTTGTCGTCCTCGTCCACCACGTAGGCATAATAGGGGATTTCCATATCCTCTTCCATGCCCCGCCGGATCAGCGAAATGGCTTCGTCCACCGTGATGTCCTGCTCAAGCAGGATGATCTCGGTGTTCATGATGCCGCCCGCCGTATCGGGATCGAACGCCAGCAGGTTGCGGAGCTCTTCGGCGTCGTCGCGGTCAAGGTTGCTCAGGAGGACGTCGCGGTGCCCTTCTTCCAGCTCGTCCAGAACGTCGGCGGCATCGTCGGGCGACATCTCGGCGATGATCTGGGCGGCCTCGTCGGGATCGAGGTTTTCCAGAACGTCGACGGCGACTTCCTCATCAAGCTCGGCGAGGGCCTCGGCCGCTTCGTCGGCAGGCAAATGGCGGAACAGGCAAACCTGCTCCTTGAGGCTCAGGTTTTCCAGATGCTCGGCCATGTCAGCCGGGTGGGAATACTCGGATTCGCCGTCTTCCAAATACTCAATGCACTGGGAGAGGGTACGCTGGCGGGCATTGTCGGCAGGCCCGTCGCCTTTCCTCCCCGGCGTTTCCCCGTTTTTTTTCCGCCCTTTCTCCTCAGGACTCCGCGCTATGCCGTCCGGGGCTGCCTTTTTCTCTTCGGGGGCCGCATCCGACATGGACCTATCCTCCTCCACCTGAACCGCATAACGCCTCAAGGATGCCAAAGGTTACGATAAAAAACGGAACACGCCTCCAAAACCGGCGTTTCCTCCCGCATTGCCTTTTATCCCGGCCCGTATCCGACGCCTCCTCGAACGGTTGGGAAAAAAAGAGCATCTTGACGAAAACGGATGAGCCACCTAGTAAACGAAAAGGCTTTACGCTGCTGACTCGTTGCCGGATGCGCGCGTCCCGCGCATCCGGCGTTGTACTCAACCCCGTGTAGCACTGCCAAGGATGCGGGACAAGATATGATCCTTCCAGAATTCTCAGAATATTTTCAGGGCGAGGCGCGGACGCACCTTTTATCAATCTTGGAACTCTCCCTCGCCGAGGACGGGCCGGATCTCACCACCGAGGGCGTCTTCAGCCCCGGTGACCGGCTTCAGGCAATTATCGTAGCCAAAGAACAGACGATCATCGCCGGGCTGCCCGTCATCCCGCTGGTCATGGACCTGTGCGCGACGCATCCGGAGGAGCTTTCCTACACGTGGCAGAGCCTTGCCAAGGAAGGGCAAGAGGTCGCCAAGGGTTCCATCGTGGCCCGCATTTCCGGCCCCGCCCGGCAAGTCCTCCGCGCCGAACGCGTGATCCTCAACTTCGTGAGCCACCTCTGCGGCATCGCCAACCTGACGCGCCGCTACGCCGAGAAGCTCGAAGGCACGGGCGTGCGCCTGCTTGACACGCGCAAGACCATGCCGGGCCTGCGCTATCCCGACAAATATGCCGTACTGTGCGGCGGCGGGCACAACCACAGGCGCAACCTCGCCGAAATGCTCATGCTCAAGGACAACCACATCGACGCGGCCGGTTCAATGACGAAGGCCGTCGAACTGCTGCGCAGGCGCTACACTCCTTGCCCGCCCATTGAAGTGGAATGCCGCAACCACGACGAAATCAGCGAGGCCGTCGCCTGCAAGGTCGACCGCATCATGCTCGACAATATGACGCCCGATATGCTCCCCGAAGCGCTGGAAATGATCCCCTCCTCCATCGAAACGGAGATCAGCGGGGGCGTTTCCCTCGACACCATCCGGGCGTATGCCA
Organism: uncultured Desulfovibrio sp.; assembly: GCA_900550745.1. GTDB lineage: Bacteria > Desulfobacterota > Desulfovibrionia > Desulfovibrionales > Desulfovibrionaceae > Bilophila. Next base: position 2,585 of record URTO01000129.1, read on the forward strand.
CCGTGAGCACCGTCCGCAAGCCCGACTTCATTTCCGTCGGACGCATCACGCATTCCGCCGTGACCGCCGACCTCAGCATGCGCATTGCGAAGGAATCCCTATGACGACATCACATCCCTCCAACGACGCCCGCGCCATTGAGGAACTCCGCTCCAAACTCGGCGGCAGGCTGACCATCGTCGGCCACCACTACGAGCAGGAAGACACCATCCGGCACTGTGACTTCCGCGGCGACTCCCTCGAACTGGCCCGGCGCGTTCCCGGCATCGCCTCGGACTACATTGTCTTCTGCGGCGTCTACTTCATGGCGGAATCCGCCGCCCTGCTCGCCCGCGAAGGCCAGCAGGTGCTCCTGCCCGACCATTCCGCCGACTGCGTGATGGCCCAGATGACCCCCGCCCGGCTGCTCGACCGCGTGCTCGGCCGCCTCACCGCATCGGGCCGCAAGCTGGTGCCGCTCGCCTACGTCAACACTTCGCTGGCGGTCAAGGCCGTGGTGGGGCGCTACGGCGGCGCGGTATGCACGTCGGCCAACGCGGAAAAAATGATGGACTGGGCCTTCCGCCAAGGCGACGGCGTGCTGTTCCTGCCGGACAAGAACCTGGCCCGCAATACCGCCCGCAAGCTCGGCATCACCGGACGCGACACGCATATCCTTGATGTGCGCAGAACCGGGGAAGCCGTGGATCTCGAAGCGGCGGACAAGGCCGCCCTCGTGCTCTGGCCCGGCCTGTGCGCCATCCATGCCCGCTTCCACCCCGGACAGATTGAGGCCGTGCGCAAGGCCGACCCGTCCTGCAAAGTCATCGTACACCCCGAATGTTCCCCCGAAGTGGTGCGCGCCGCCGATGGGGCGGGCTCCACTACCTACATCATCGAGTATGTCAGGAATGCGCCGGATGGGGCACATATTTATGTCGGAACGGAAATCAATCTGGTGGAACGCCTCGCCCGCGAGCAGGAAGGACGCATCCGTGTGGACCCCCTGCGTTCCAGTGCCTGTTCCAACATGGCGAAAATCACGCCCGGAAAGCTCCGCGCCACGCTGGAAGGCATCGTTGCCGGGAACACGGAACCCATCACCGTCCCCAGCGAGGATTCCGCTCCGGCCAAGGCGTCCCTCGAACGCATGCTCGAAGCCTGCGCGTAATTTTTGATGCTTGTTGGAGAAGGGGAGCCCTCCCGGAGATGAGGGCTTTCCTTCCCCCAACCCCATCGAAGCGGGGCCTTTCCCCCAGTTTCCCGTGGCGGGGAAACCACGCGGCGGGGGTTCCGCCGGACATGCTTCAGCCTATTATGCCCTATCCCGAACAGGTTTCAGGGGGCCTTGCCGCCCCCTTTCCTCTATGCACAAAACAAGGTCTTTTCTCAAAAGAAGGCAGTATGACACAGCAGCGCTTGAAAACACAGGTTCTCGTCATCGGCGCCGGGATCAGCGGCAGCACGTCCGCCCTTACTCTGGCGGACGCCGGGTATGAGGTAACCCTCATTGTCCCCGGAAAAGAGATGGACGGCGGCAATTCCGCGCTGGCTCAGGGCGGGATCGTCTATCGTCCCGATCCTGACGACGCCAAAGATCTGGAAAAGGACATTCTGGTTGCCGGACACCACCACAACTACGTCAAGGCTGTCCGCCACCTCTGCCAGCACGGCCCCGAAGCCGTGGAACGCATCCTCATGGAGCGCGCGCCCATCCCCTTCGACAGGCTGGACGGCAAGCTCGACTTCACCCGCGAGGGCGGGCACGGCAAGCACCGCATCGTGCATTGCGCCGACCACACCGGGAAGACCATCATGGAGGGCCTATTGCAGGCCGTGCGCATGTCCCCGAACATCCGCATCCTGACCGGCCGCACCGCCGTAGACCTGATCACCACGGATCACCATGCGCGGTATAAGGAATACCGCTACCAGCTCGACAACCAGTGCCTTGGGGCCTACGTCTACAACGAAGACACCAAGGAAGTGGAAACCCTGCTCGCCGACTTCACCGTGCTTGCCACCGGCGGCGTCGGGCAGATTTATCTGCACACGACCAACACCGCCGCCTGCACCGGTTCCGGCATCGCCATGGCCCAGCGCGCGGGCGTGCGCCTCGACAATCTGGAATACGTCCAGTTCCACCCGACCGCGCTGTATACCCGCCAGTCGCACAGCTTCCTGATCACGGAGGCCATGCGCGGCGAAGGGGCCCGCCTCACGAACGCCAAAGGCGAATTCTTCATGAAGCGCTATGACGAGCGCGCCGACCTCGCCCCCCGCGACATCGTGGCCAGGGCAATCATGGACGAAATGCTCCACAGCGGCGAGCCCTGCATGTATCTGGACGTTTCCGGCGTGAAGCACGACATCCCCACACGGTTCCCCACCATCTACCGGCACTGCATGGAACTGGGCATCGACATCAGCAAGAAGCCCATCCCGGTGGTTCCCGTGGCGCATTTCTTCTGCGGCGGCATCCTCGTCGACGCTTCCGCCCGCACGACGCTGACCCGCCTCTACAGCGTGGGCGAGTGCAGCTGCACCGGCCTGCACGGGGCCAACCGCCTCGCCAGCACGTCGCTCCTCGAAGCCCTGCTCTGGGGCTACAGCGCCGGCCAGGACATCGCGCAGCGCATCACCAAGCGCGGCTACATCAGCAAGCGCCTTGCCGACGCCATCCCCGACTGGGAAAGCACCGGCGACGAGCGCAACGACGACCCGGCGCTCATCGCGCAGGACTGGGCGACCATCCGCAACACCATGTGGAACTATGTGGGCATCAGCCGCACGGCCAGCCGCCTGCACCGCGCTTTTGACGACCTGCGCGCCCTTTCCCGCCACCTCCACGACTTCTACAAAAATACGGCCATCTCCAAGCCCATCGTGGATCTTTTCCACGGCTGCCAAGCGGCCTACAGCATTACCCAGAGCGCCCTGCGCAACCCCCGCAGCCTGGGGTGCCACCACAGGATCAACTAGGGCGGAGCCTATCGCGGGAAGGGGAACCTTTTCTTCGGGAAAGTTCCCCTTCCCCAAGCCTGCCTGTAAGGGCCGCGCATCCCTTTTCCAAAGGCGGCCGCGTTTGCCGAAGCCCCGCACCCCTTCTCCGCGGGCTGCCATCGGAATACGGCGGACACAAAAGGAAGGCCCCGTCATGGAATATACTTATTTCATCCCCACAGGATGGTGAAAGATACGGCCTTTTTCTCCAGCCTTTCCCTTGGCGGCCTTCACGGCTGGGGCGTTTTGTCGATTATCTCCTTGAAACTTTAAGAAGGCTCTGTCATAGTATGTGGTTGTTTTATCTTTACCGTACGGTGAAAATACGGCTTTTTTATCTGGTTTTTCCGTTGGCGGAATCTATAGCTAAGGCATTTTGTTGGCTATTCCTTTGGAACTTTAAAGAAAAAGCATAACAACTGGTCGCTCTGCACCGATACGGGAATAAACCTTTTTGCTCCGGGAAAAAATCCGAAAGGCAACAT
>URTO01000130.1 GCA_900550745.1 uncultured Desulfovibrio sp.
GGTAACTTCCGCTTTGGAATCGAACATCGGACTTAATTCTATCCCCCTCGGTGGCCAAGAGCATTATAGAACGGTACGATTCCTCAGCAAACGGGGATGCCTTCCCCACACTTGACGCCATCATCATCGAGCATATCAAGTTGGCCATCACAAAGGCCAATGGGAAAATTGCCGGGCCTGATGGGGCCGCAAGCCTGCTTGGACTGAACACAAGCACGCTGTGGTCCAAGATCCGCAAATACAATATTGATCCTAAGACGCTTACCGAGTAAGCGCCAAAACAATAACTCACCCTCATAGCAGGTGGTTTATTGTTTCGGCCGCCTCGCGCCCTCAACAGGCTGAAGCCCATAATATGAGAAAAGCCAATCCATACGGATTGGCTTTTCTCATGCGCGGGCTGTCGGCAAAGCGGCCTACTCGGCCTCTTGCTTACAGACATCAATCCATGTCCCGCCGGTTACCCGTTCCAAATCGGCGAGCGAAAGGCACACCGCATTGTTCGGGGCCCCCGCCGCAGGATAAACCGGGTCAAAGGCCTTGAGGCTGCGATCAAGGAAAATCCGTACCCCCTCGTTTACCGCAAAAGGGCAAACCCCGCCGATGGGGTGCCCGATGAGGGACTCCACTTCCTCCCCCTGCGGGAACTTCGCCTTTTCCTTGAATTGATCCTTGAATTTCCGGTTGTCGATCCGTGCCGTGCCCATCACCACAATCACGATGGGCCCTTCAGCCGTCTTGAACGACAGTGTTTTGGCGATGCGTCCGGGTTCGCATCCGGCTGCGACGGCCGCCAGTTCGACAGTGGCGCTGGACGTGGCGAATTCGCGGTAGCCGCCAAGAACGCCGAAAGCCTCAAGCTGTTTCTTCACTTCATCAATACGCATTGTCCCATCCTTCTCATAGCTGTGCCGGGCTTGAAAACACGCCCCCGCCACCATAGTCAACCGGAGGCGCAACGACAAGATGCCCTCTCGACCTTGCCGCGCATCTCTGCCATACTGGCGCTTTCTCCCGAGCCGTTTTCCTTACGAGACGTTTATGCGTATTTTTGTTTTCCTCGGCACCATACTCGTCATATTCATCCTGTTTACAGGGCACGTGCTGCTGGTCACGAAGGACGCGCCGGACGACAGCTATCTCCCGTCGCTGGAGTCGTCCATCAGCATGCTATCGCCCATGACGGCCATGCCTCAACTGTTTACCCCCAAAGAGCAGACGTGGATAGATGAACACCCCGTCATCAGCGTAAGCATGACCCCGGCCTTCATCCCGTTGTCCGATCCCAAGCAGCTCAACGCCTATTCGGGCATAAGCCTTGACTATCTGCGGCTCCTTTCCCGCATCATCGGGGTCCAGTTCCGCATAGAGCCGCAATCCAACTGGGCCACGGCGCTTGAAGACGCCAAGCAGTGGCGGACGGATTTGTTCGCCATGGTGGAGCCGACGCTCGCCGCCGATGCCAACCTGCGCCTTACCCGCCCCCATACCCCGCTCCCCGGCATCATTGTGATCCGCGAAAACGCGCAGCACACCACCAGCCTCAAGGAGCTCGCCGGAAAACGGGTTTCCGTCGTCTACAGGCATTACTGGCACAATTACCTTGAAAACCGCTACCCCGGCATCATTCTGGACCCCGTCAGCAATCCGCTGCAAGGGCTGTTCCGGGTCATGTCCGGGCATTCCGATGCGCTGGTCGACTATAAGGCCAGCGTCCTCCCCAAGCTGGAAGACAACGCGCATCTGCGGCTTCAGGCAACCTCGACCATCCCCGCCCAGAGCGGCCTGTCCATCGGCGTGCGCTCGGACTGGCCCGAACTGCACAGCATCCTTGACAAAGCCCTCTACCAGATCCAGCCCCCCGAAAGGGAGCTCATCAACAGCCGCTGGCTCAGCCGCCAGCCGTCGTTCCATCTTCCCCCGCGCACGTTCTGGATAAGCCTGCTCGGCATTGAAGTCGTCCTGTCCGTCCTGCTGCTGATTATTTTCTGGAACTTCCAGCTCCGCCGCAAGGTTGAGGAACGTACCAAGCGGCTGGCCGCCGAACTGGAAAAAAGCGCCAAGGCCGAAGATCTCCAGCGCCTCAACACCGAGCTCCAGCAGGCCATGAAAGCAGCCGACGCCGCCACGGAAGCCAAAAGCCGTTTCCTCGCCAACATCAGCCACGAGATCCGCACGCCGCTGCACGGCATCATTTCCTTTACCGAATTAGCCTACCTGAAAAACAACCCGCTGCCGCGCAACCATCAGCGCACGATTCTGGACCTGTCCTACGCCCTGCTCGACATCGTCAACGACACGCTGGACTTCTCCAAGATCGAAGCGGGCGAAATGGACACGGACACCGCCCCGTTCATGCTTGATGAAGTGATCCTGCGCGTTTGCGATATGACCATGCGCGGCAGCATGGCGCGTGAGCTGGAATGCCTGATCGACATCGATCCCTCCACGCCGCTGGCGCTTCTCGGCGATGCGGGGCGCTTGCAGCAGATCCTGACCAACCTGATGGGCAACGCCGTCAAATTCACGCCTCCGGGCGGGCGCATCCACCTGCAGGTCCGGCACGGCGGCAACCTCCATCTTTCCGAAAACCAGAACAAGGCGCAATTCCTGTTCTTCGTGCACGACACCGGCGTCGGCATCGCCCCGGATCAACTGCCGCAACTGTTTCAGCCGTTCAAACAGGCCGACTCCTCGCTGACCCGGCGGCACGGCGGCACGGGCCTCGGCCTGAGCATCGCCCGGTATATGGTCGAAAACATGGGCGGGGAAATCTGGGTCGAATCGGAAGTCGGGCAAGGAAGCACGTTCGCGTTCTCCATACGGCTGGCGCTTCAGGAGCAGGTGGAAGTGCTCGGCGGCAATACCTTTATGGATCTGCAGGCGGTCGTGGTCAGCTCGTCGGATACGGGCGTCCGGGTCATGCGCCGTACGCTGGAGGCCCTCGGCATCCGATGCCAAAGCCATGTCGCCAGCAGGGTGGGCCCGCTTTCCGTCCTCGCCTCGCTGGGGAAAAAACCGCTCAGGCCGGATTTCATCATCATCGATCGTCTTCTCGGCGATGGGGACTGTCCCCCGGCCCTGCGCCTTGCGGCGGAACTCCAATTGCGCTGCGCCGCCCCGGTCCCGCTCGTGCTTGTGGGCGGCCCAAGGGAAGGCCTCGCTATCTCCGAACTCAAGGACAAGCCCTATCCCGTCGAGGTCATACCGGCCATTACCGTGCGCTGCGTCCGCTCCACCCTCCGCAAGCTGTTTGATCGGAAAAAAGCGGGCTTCAGGGAGCCGCGCCCGGCGCAGTCGCCGGTGACGCCGGATCTGTCGGATGTCCGCATCCTCGTGGCTGAGGACAACCCCGTCAATCAGGAAATCATGTCCATACTGCTCGAAGAAACCCACGCCCGCATCAAGATGGCCGGCAACGGCATCGAGGCCCTTGCCCTGCTGGAGCGCGAAGCCTTTGACCTCATGTTCCTCGACATCCAGATGCCGGACATGGACGGCTACGAAACCATCAAGATCATGCGGGAACGCGGCTATGTCCTGCCCGTCGTCGCGCTTACGGCCCATGCCATGCAGTCCGACAAGCAGCGCTGTCTGGATGCGGGAATGGACGCGTACCTTTCCAAGCCGTTCAAACAGGCGTTGCTCTTCGACACCATCCACAGCCTGCTCCCTGAGTACTACCGGGTCCCGGAAGCGCAGGCGGAAGAGCAGGCACGGCCTTCCCTGCCCGATGCGGAATCGTGGGCGTTCCTGCCCCCCTGCTTCTCGCCTGAAACCGTGATCCAGACAGGCCTGTCGCCGCAGCAGTACCCCACCATCCTGCAAAGTTTCGCTAGGAACCACGCGCAGGATGCCGCCCTCTTCCGCCATGCCGTCCGCACCCATGATTGGGAATCCCTCCGTGAACGGGCGCACGCCCTCAAAGGGGCCTCGGCCAACCTCGGCGCGCTGCATTTGCGGGACGCGGCCCGCACGCTGGAACTGGAAGCGCAATCGCAGTTGGACAAGGGCTACCCCAATGCCGCCTTGTCCACGCTCCAAGGCAGGCCGCTCGCCGCCTTGCTGCCCGAACTGGAAGAGGCCCTCGGCGACGTCCTTGAGGCCGCCGCGAAGCTGTGCCCGTCGGACAAGGAAACGAAAAACGCGGACGGCCCCTCGGCCACCGCCTCCAAGCCCAAACTCGACATCGCCAAATTGGGCGCTTATTATAATGATCTGGTCGAGGCGCTCCAGCAGGCCGCGCCCGGGCGCATCCGCATCGCCTTGGGCAGCCTGCTGGTGATTTGCAATGCGGACGAATATCCCTTACTCCACACCCTGAAAATGCATGTGGACAATTATGACTACGAAGCTGCTCTGACCGTTTTGGAAAGGATCCGCCCTTCCCTGTTCTTGAGCAGCGCCCCAAGTACGGAGCCTTCCGATGCAGCCCAATAAGCCTGTCGTTCTGGTCGTGGATGACGATCCCGTCAATCTGGACATCCTGGTTCAGACCCTCGAACAGGACTATTTCCTCATCATCGCCAAAAACGGAAAGCGCGCGCTGGATTTGGCCTTCAGCCACCATCCCGATCTCATCCTGCTGGACATCCTCATGCCTGAGATGGACGGCTTTGAAGTCTGCCAGCGCCTCAAGGCGGACAAAAAGACCGAGGGCATCCCGGTGATCTTCCTGTCCGTGATGGAGTCGCCCGGCCAGAAGCACCGCGGTTTTGAAGTCGGCGGCGTCGACTATGTGACCAAGCCTTTCCATGCCGATGAAGTGCTGGCCCGCGTCCGCACGCACATCACCAACAAGCGCCTCCGGGAGGAGCTCGAAAGCCACAACATGCTCATCGGGATGGAGCTGCACGAGAAAAGCCGCCAGCTTGAAACCCTGATGAACAACCTTCCCGGCCTCGCCTATCAGGGCGAGCATTCGCCGGATCGGAAAGTCCGCTTCGTCAGCCAAGGGGTTACACGCCTTACCGGGTACACGCCGGAGCACTTCATGGGGCCGGACGGGATGGGCCTGCTTGCCCTCGTCCACCCGGACGACAGGGAACACGTTTCGGAAACGCTGGAAAACGCGCTCAGGAAGAAAGAGCCGTTTGAACTGACCTATCGGATCATCACCTCGTGGAATGAGGAAAAATGGGTCTGGGAGCAAGGCGCGGGCGTCCATGCCGAAGGCTCCGGGGAGCAGGCGCCCCTCCTCGTCGAAGGCTTCATCAACGACGTGACCGAAAAGCAGAAGCAGGACAACACGATCCGGCAGGAAAACAAGGAGCTGCGTGAGCGCCTCAAAGCCCGATGTTCAGGCGACATCGTGGGCAATTCGCCGCAGATCACCGCCGTCTTCGACCTCATCGCCAAAGCGGCGGCCGTGGACGACAACGTGGTCGTTTACGGCGAATCGGGGACAGGCAAGGAACTGGCGGCCCGGGCCATCCACGACGGCAGCTCCCGGTATCAGCAGCCCTTTGTGGCGGTCAACTGCGGGGCCATCCCCGAAAGCCTCTTTGAAAGCGAGCTGTTCGGCTACAAGAAAGGCGCGTTTACCGGCGCGACGGCCGACAAGAAAGGGTATCTGGATCAGGCCGACGGGGGCACGCTTTTCCTCGACGAGCTGGGGGAAATCAGCCTCATGGGGCAGGTGAAGCTGCTCCGCGCCATTGAGCACGGCGGATTTACGCCCGTCGGCGGCTCCCAGATCCACCGCCCGAATGTGCGCATCATCGCGGCCACGAACCGGGATCTCCTTGAGCGCGTCAATGAAGGGGCCATGCGCCGGGACTTCTACTACCGCATCCACGTCATCCCCATCCACCTCCCGCCGCTGCGGGAACGCAAGTCGGACATCCCCCTGCTGGTGGAGCATTTCCTGAAGGCCTATCCGAGCAACAAGCGTTTCGAGTACATGGACAGCGAGATGCTGCACGCGTTCATGCTCTATGACTGGCCCGGCAATGTCCGTGAGCTGGAACACTTTGTGCAGATGATGCACGAGCCGGACGTCATCGACGACTTCTGCAAGTCGGACGACGACTTCCA
>URTO01000131.1 GCA_900550745.1 uncultured Desulfovibrio sp.
TGGATCATTCTTTGGAGGATTGTACTGCGTAGAGTTGGATCCGGAAACCGGACTTCCCGCCGAGGAGGGAGATCAGGCGAAGGAGCTGGTTGGTGAACCCGGCTTCGTTGTCGTACCAGATGAGCACCTTGAGCATGTTGCCGCTCATGACGGAGGTGGAAAGCAGGTCAACGACGCCGCCGTGGGTGTCGCCGTTGTAGTCGATGGACACCAGCGGCTCGGCGGAAACGCCGAAATGTTCGTTCGCGGCGGCGGTCAGGGCGGCATTGACCTCATCGACGGTCACGTCGCGCTTCATGACGCAGTTCAGATCCACGATGGACACGTTGGGCGTGGGGACGCGGATGGCGATGCCGTCCAGCTTGCCCTTGAGCTCAGGCAGCACGAGGGCCACTGCCTTGGCCGCGCCGGTGGTGGTCGGGATCATCGACATGGCGGCGGCGCGGGCGCGGCGGATGTCTTTCTGGGAGCCGTCGAGGATGCGCTGGCTCATGGTGTAGGAATGGATTGTGGTCATCAGGCCGTGCTCGATGCCGAAGGTGTCGTTCAGCGCCTTGGCGACCGGGGCGAGGCAGTTCGTGGTACAGGAAGCGGAGGAAACCACGTCATGCTTGGCGGGATCATAAAGGCCGTCGTTCACGCCCATCACGATGGTGATGTCGGCGTCGGACACGGGCGCGCTCATGATGACCTTCTTCGCCCCACAAGCGATATGCTCGGCAAGCCCGGCGCGCTTCTTGATGGTCCCGGTGGATTCCACAACCAGATCCACGCCGTAGTCCTTCCATTGCCATTCGTTGGGCTTGCAGCGGGTCACGGCGATATGCGTGCCGTTGATGATGATGCCGTTTTCGTCATGGCCCACCGTGCCCTTGAAGGTGCGGTGGACGGAGTCGTATTTGAAGAGATGGGCCAAGGAAGCGTTGTCCGCACGGGCGTTGATCACCACAGGGAGCTCGTTGCGCTCAGCCATGAGGCGGACAAGATAACGACCGATGCGGCCGAAGCCGTTGATTCCGATGCGAGCCATTGGGGTACTCCTTCGATACGCGAAAAGGTTTGCGGCACAATCCTGATGCGCCCGACGACCGGGCCGGCGCGTCCGCATAGGGGAAGGTGGAACGCCGTATGAAACAAAGGGGAGGCAACCGCGTTACAAGCCAGTGTACCTCCCCCGTGTGACAATTTTATGCCTTGCCGGAACAACCCAGCACGTGCTTGATCTTGTGCTGGACCATGTCCTTCACGGCCTGCCGCGCGGGTTTCAGGTAGCCGCGCGGATCGAATTCCTCAGGATGTTCGACGAGCTGCTTGCGGATGGAGGCCGTCATGGCCAGCCGGATATCCGTATCAATATTGATTTTGCAGATCGCCATGCCGGCGGCCTTGCGGAGCAGTTCCTCCGGCACGCCCGCAGCCCCGGCGACCTTCCCGCCGTAGGCATTGCACATTTCCACAAATTCCTGCGGCACGCTGGACGCGCCGTGCAGGACGAGCGGATAGCCGGGCATCAGGCCGCCGATCTTTTCGAGGCGCTCGAAGTCGAGCTTGGCCTCACCCTTGAATTTGTACGCGCCGTGGCTGGTGCCGATGGCGATGGCGAGCGAGTCGCAGCCGGAACGCTCCACAAATTCCACGGCCTGATCGGGATCGGTATAGATGCTGTGCGCGGAAGAGACGTCTTCCTCGACCCCGGCAAGGCGGCCCAGCTCGGCTTCCACCCATACGCCGTGGTCGTGGGCGTATTCCACGACCCGCTTGGTCACGGCGATGTTCTCTTCAAAGGAATGGTGCGAACCGTCGATCATCACGGAGGTGAAGCCGCCGTCCACGCAGGACTTGCAGATGTCGAAATCCGCGCCGTGATCCAAATGGAGCACAACCGGGAGATCGGCTTCCAGCAGACCGGCCTCAATGAGCTTCACAATATAATGCTGTCCCGCATACTTGCGGGCCCCGGCGGAAACCTGGAGGATGAGCGGGGCCTTTTCCTCGGCTCCCGCCTCCATGATTCCCTGAATGATTTCCATGTTGTTGACGTTGAAGGCGCCGATGGCATACCCTTCTTTGTAGGCCCGTTCAAACATGGCTCTGGGAGAGGTAAGCGGCATAGTTGCTCCTCGCCTCAGCCTTGCGGCTGCGATTGGGATGGTGAAATAAGGCGGCCCCCGCACCGGAAGACCGCAGCGGCGACCCCGCCGCACGTATTGATAATCCTATTGTAGCCTATTTTACGGAGGATTGGAACCAGAGGCCGAACCGCTCCTGCAAGCGGCCGAGCAGTTCCCGATCCGTCCGATCCACCTGAAGCGGCGTGACCGTCACCCAGTTGCCTTCCATCAGGGCGATGTCCGTATCGTCGCCCCCGCTGTCCCGCTTGAGGAAGTCGGCGATCCACCAATAGGGGCGTCCGGCGGGGTCTTCACGGCGTTCGTAGTTCTCGGCCCAGCGGCTCTCGGCCATGCGCGCGGCCCGGATGCCCTTGATTTCGGCGACGCGGCAGCGCGGGTAGTTGACGTTCAGGACTTTCCCGGCACAGCAGCGCCAGTCCACGGCATCCACCAGCGAGGCGGCGTGCCGGGCCAGCGCCTGCGGCGGCTCAAGTTCGGGGCGCGGGCGCGAGAAGGCCACGGCGGGCAGCCCGCACAAGGCGGCTTCGGTCGCCGCGCCTACGGTTCCGCTGTAAAAGACGTCCACGCCCTTGTTCGCGCCGTTGTTGATGCCCACGACCACCAGATCCGGCGGCTGCGGCAGGAGCGTGGTCAGGGCGAGCTTCACGCAGTCCACGGGCGTCCCCGCGACCGCCGTCCCGCTGAAGCCGGGCTCTTGCACCGGGTACAGGCGCAAGGGGTTGTGCAGGGTGACGGAACAGCCCACGCCCGACTGTTCCGTGAGCGGGGCGATCACGTCAAGCTCATGCCCGGCCTCACACAGCGCGTCGTGCAGCGCGCGGAGGCACGGCGAATGGATGCCGTCATCGTTGGAAAGCAGGATACGCACGCAACCTCCCGAAACAGCAAAAACAGTTTCCCCACAGGAAACGGACGGAACGCCGGGGCCCGGACGGGCCGCAGGCTTTCTGTTGACAACATAGACGAAAACGGGTGAACTCCCGCCAAACATTCCAGCTGTGCGGCGGCGCTTTCCGCACGGAAAGCCGATCGCACGGTTTTTTATTGTAGGTTGAATATGCAGAAAATACAATCCGCGCCCGACCGCCGGTGGGCCAAAGACGTGGCCCCCGGCGACGAAATCAAAGCGCTGTACCTCATCGCCTCGGCGTCGCAGCTCCAAGCCAAGAACGGCCCGTTCTGGCGGCTTGAGCTGAAAGACGCCTCCGGGGATCTTGAGGCCCGGATATGGAGCCCCCTCAGCCAGCAGTTCGCGGAGATCCCTTCCGGCGTCATCGCCGAAGTGGAAGGCCGCGCCGAAAGCTTCCGCGACAAGCTGCAGGTGAATGTCAACGCGCTGCGCGTGCTCTCCCCGGAAGAAACGGCCTCGGTGGACACGTCCGTCTTCATGGCCTCCAGCAGCCGCCCGCCGCAGGAGATGCTCGACGAGCTCGAAGCCCTCTGCCGCAAGGAGTTCACGTACAAGCCGTGGCGCAAGTTCATCCTGTCCGTCCTTGAGGACGAGGCCATCCGTATCCCGCTGCTCACCGCCCCCGCCGCCAAGAGCGTTCATCACGCTTGGGTCGGGGGGCTCCTTGAGCATACGCTTTCGGTGGCGACGCTGTGCCTGCGTTTCTGCGACCATTACCCGGATCTGGATCGCCAGACGCTGCTCGCCGGGGCCATTTGCCACGATCTCGGCAAGATATGGGAATTCTCCGGCGGCCTCGCCAACGACTACACCGACGCCGGGCGGCTGGTCGGGCACATCAACCTGTGCCTTGGGAAGCTTGACCGCCATCTCGCCAAGTCCGGGCTCGATGAGGAGCTTATCCTCCATTTCCAGCACCTTATCCTGAGCCACCACGGGCTGTACGAGTACGGCTCGCCGCGCCTGCCGCAAACGGCCGAAGCCTTCGCCCTGCACTACGCGGACAACATCGACGCCAAGATCACCCAAAGCCGAAGCCTGTTCGGGGCACTCGAAGACGGCGGGAGCGGCTGGTCGCCCTACCAGAAGTCGCTGGATCGCCAGTTGTTCCTGGCCCCCAAGACCCCAGCGGCCGAACCCCGTAAGCCCCACGCCCCGAAACGCGCGGCGGAACCCGAAGCCCCAAGGTTGAACCAGTGTTCATTACTCTAGAAGGCATTGAAGGCGCGGGCAAAACCACGCTCATCGAGAACCTTGCCGACGTGTTCCGCACCCTGAACCATGAAGTGCTGGTGACGCGCGAGCCCGGCGGGTGTGCGCTGGGCCGGGAGCTGCGCCGGATGCTCCTGAACCCGGAAACGGCCATCTGCCCTGAGGCGGAACTGTTCCTGTTCCTCGCGGATCGGGCGCAGCACGTCGCCGAGGTCATCCGCCCGGCGCTGCAGCGCGGCGAGGTGGTGCTTTGCGACCGCTATGCGGACTCCACCGTGGTCTATCAGGGCTACGGGCGCGGCCTCGACATCGAAAGGCTGCGCGCGCTCAACGACATGGCCATAGGCGGCCTCTGGCCCGACAGAACCTTCGTGCTCGACATGGATCCCGCCGACGCGCTGAAACGCGCCCGCCGCCGCAACGCGGAGCTGGGGCTTTCCCAAAAGGAAGGGCGTTTTGAAGCCGAACAGATGTCCTTCCACACCCGCATCCGTGAAGGCTTCAAGCTCTGGGCCGCCCACAACACCAAACGCATCATCGTCCTCGATGCCGCCGACTCCCCGGAGGGGCTCATGCATCAGGCTCTGGCGAATATCGATATGTTTGAATAAAATGTGGGGATGGGGAGAAAAGGGGGTGCCTTCTGAAAGAGGGCACGCCGTTTCCTTCCCCATTCCCTCCTTTTCCTCCCAAGACCTTTGCACGGGGCAACGGGTTCGGGCCGGTTTTCTCTTTTCCGGCCAGCGTCTCCGTTTTTGCGCCTAAAAGAAAAATTATGCGGAATGTAACGATATTTACGGACGGATCATGCCTCGGCAATCCCGGACGGGGCGGCTGGGGCTGCATCCTGCGCTGCGATGGGCATGAAAAGGAGCTCTCCGGCGGCTACGCGCACACCACGAACAACCGTATGGAAATCATGGCGGCCATCGCTGGGCTCGAAGTGCTGAAAGAGCCGTGCGCGGTCACGCTGTACACGGATTCGCAGTATCTGCGCCACGCCGTGGAAAAGAAATGGCTCGCGGGCTGGCGGAAAAACGGCTGGAAGACAGCCGCCAAGAAGCCGGTCAAAAACCGCGACCTCTGGGAACGCCTCCAAGTCCAGCTTGACCGCCACAGCGTCACGCTGGAATGGGTGCGCGGGCACAACGGACACGCCGAGAACGAACGCTGCGACGAGCTTGCCCGCAGCCAGTCCGCCCGCCACGGCTTGCCGGAAGACACGGGGTACGAGCCGGAATAATACGCTTGCCCCTGCCGGGGAGCGTGGCTGTTTCGTCCCCCAGTGCAGTGGAAAGAGAGTTTTCCAGCTTTTCGCCGACGGCTTCACAGCCGAAGCCGTTATTGGCTATCCTTTCGGGATAGTAAGGCAAAATAGCCATTTCCTGCTGCGGCATAGCCGGATGTTTTGACGCTGAAAGGGGCATGGCCCCAAGAAGTTCCCACGGCCCTGCCGCTGCGGGGTGCATAGCCGGATCTGAAAGCCTCTTCGGGAGGGCTCCCCCCGGCTTTGTCGCTGCGGCGGCGCTTCCGGTTTCAGGGCGATGTTTCCAGTGCCTGTTTCAGCCCTCCGCCGCTCCGAACGCCCCGCCGCAATGCTTCCCGCCGATTGGACGCCGTAACAATGCTGAGGGGACACGTTTTCAAAAGGCCCTGTTATGGTTTGTGGTTGTTCCATCTCCACAGTGCGGTGAAAATACAGCCTTTTTCTCCGGTTTTCCTCTTGGCGGAATACAGGGCTAAGGCATTTTGTCGGTTATCCCTGTGGA
>URTO01000132.1 GCA_900550745.1 uncultured Desulfovibrio sp.
GTGTAGTCGATGTCGCAGGAAACGTAATGTTCAGCCCGAATACCAACGGCTTGAAGCTGTCAAGTTCTGGTCAGAGTTCGACGTAATCCAGCAAAATCAGCAGCCTTGGGTAAGGGGTTACCAGATCGGTAGTGCCTTGGGATACACCGCCCCAGACGTTCAGATTTCTAAGCTCTACACCCGCCACGCCGACGAATTCACCCCTGCAATGACCGCCGTTGTCACATTGCCCACAGAGGGCGGCCCGCAGGAAACCCGCATCTTCAGCTTGCGCGGCTGCCACCTCCTCGCGATGTTCGCCCGCACTCCGGTAGCCAAGGCATTCCGCCGCTGGGTGCTCGACGTGATTGAGCAGTACGGCGATAGAGTGCCTGTTGAACGCCCCATTTCCCTCACCCCTTCCACGCCTGACGACCGAAAGCCCCTGCGCGATCTGGCCAACGTCTGGGCAAGGCTCTCCGGCGTGCATCCTTCCAACCTGTGGCCGCAGGTGCGCGCCCGCTTCCAGCTTGAACGCATCGACGACCTCCCCGTGGAATGGCTCCCAGATGCCCTCGCATGGGTGCAGGGCAAGATCGACGAACTGAGCCGGAAGCCGCTTGAGGAAAAGAAGGCACTCCCTCCGGCTCAACGGAACCTACCCGCCCCGGTTCCCTATCTGGACGAAACGCCGTTTTTGAAGTTTGTTGAAGAAATCCAGTCCGCACATGAAGAGGTACGCAATATTCTCCAACCGTTGATGTCGAACTCCTTTAACCTTTGCCTCGAATTAGGGCTGGAGTTGGGAAGGCGTTCAGGCATGAGAAGCGGCTCCATCAAGGGAATGGATCCGACAAGGAACATCACGGATCTCCTCCAACACGCCATATTCTCTGATCTTCGGCAGGCTCTTATCTACCCGGAAAGGCACCTCGCGGATTATGCGAACCCCGGCTATGCGCTGCTCGGAATCGTGCGGCAGTTGAACGCACGGTAGGGGGCGGATATGCTCACCACCCCCGACGCAGCCAAGGGAATGCAGCGCAAGCACTCCAAGCTCATGCGGGACATAGACCGGGTTAGATCAATCCTCCCGCCGGACTTCGCGGAAACAGCCTTCACCCCGGACGCACAGATCAGCCCCGCCGGGAAGCGGCAACGGTTCTTCCACCTTACCCGCGACGCCTTGCCCTTCCTCTTCATGGGACAGGCTGCGAAACATGAAATTTTGCGGCTGACGGACGCCATCAAGGCATTGTAACGAAACAGCCCCCAACCATAAGGAAGGGGGCTGTTTTTATGTCTTGCCCCGGAGCTTCTAGGCTTCATAAAAAAGTTGTCCGGGAAAACCTTTTGGAATAAGGTGGTTGGAAAGCAGCCCTAAAAACGAAGGGTCTGATAGGGATGTTGATGCAACACGCTAAAAAGAAAGGAAAGATTATCAAATATCTCTAGTTATCCGCCGTGTAGGCGGTTTAGAAGGAACCGCGTCACCATGGCCCGCGAAGTGTTGGGTTATCCGCCGTGTAGGCGGTTTAGAAGGCGCCCGGACGCATCCAACTTTTCCCGGCGGGGTTATCCGCCGTGTAGGCGGTTTAGAAGGCATGTACGCCCCTGAGGTGCTCGCGCGGCTCGTTATCCGCCGTGTAGGCGGTTTAGAAGAGTCACAGGTCTGACCGAGGTGGCATGTTGAGGTTATCCGCCGTGTAGGCGGTTTAGAAGGTTGGAGCTTCCCCTCAAGGTGTCTATCCCCGTTATCCGCCGTGTAGGCGGTTTAGAAGGCAAACGCCTTGGCTGGGCGGCCCAGCAGCCCGTTATCCGCCGTGTAGGCGGGTCTTCCCTGTACATTTCCGGGCGTCGGGGTATCTCAATGGTTATCCGCCGTGTAGGCGGGTCTTCCCCACGCACGTGGGGGGTGTTTCTTTGACGGGTTCCTTTCGGAGCGTCTGCTCGAAAGCCTTTCCCGCTTGCCGAACCGCTTCCCGACAGGCACAATCCGGCAATGTTCCTGCCGGCCTGCGCCCGCGCCATGAGTGCAAGATAAAAGTCAATAGTCACCAATTGTAAGCGCACCCGAAACTTGTTCAGGGTGCGCTTTTTTTGCGTCCTGCCGCATTCTGCATACATGGCGAATGAACGGAACCTGAAGCCCGCTCGAACCAAGAGCGAAGCAAGAGAAAGAGGCCGGAAAGGCGGCATCGCTTCGGGTGAATCCCGGCGTGAGAAGGCGACTCTCCGAGAATGCCTTGAGCTGTTGCTGGCGCAGGGGATGGGCGGCGGGAAACGCAGCGGTGCGGAGATCCTCGCCGCCGCCCTGTTCAAGAAAGCCGCGAAGGGAAGCGAGAGGGCGTTTGAGCTGATCCGCGATACCGTGGGCGAGAAGCCTTCGGATCGCATCGACCATACAAGTTCCGACGGTTCCATGTCTCCCTATCGGCTGACGCCCGCTGAGGTGGCTCAGGAGCTTATCCGCCAATCCGAGGAACTGGAGGGTGAAGGGTGATCTTCCCCACGCTTGAGCAGTATGCCCGCGCCAAGGGAGCGGCGACCCGCGTTCCCCGTGCCATCCTGCCGTATCATCGCAGGATGTATGCGGCCATCACGTCATGGGCTGCCGGAACGTTGCCCGGCGGCGCTCGGAATCTGGCGATCACGATTCCTCCCCGCCACGGCAAGACGCTGGCCGCACACGACACCGTAGAATGGCTGTCGGCATGGTTCCAGAGAGTCGTTGGCTCTACACGGCGACAGTGCGGATTTGGCCGTTTCCCAGACCATGTGCATCCGGGATGCGTTGGTGTCCGACTGGTACCGCCGCATGTTCCCAGACACGCGGGTAAGGGGGAGCCGTCAGAATTTCGTGACCACCACAGCTGGCAGCGAGCTGTACGACGTGGGCATGACCGGGACCACCGGAACCAGTGCATGCCCATGCCGATACCCTACACGTTGCAGGCCCCGGTCCCGGCTCCGCTGGCCATTGAGTTCTACGCCGAAATGAAGATCGGTTTGTTCCATGTGCAGCAGGCCGGTTCCATCGCCTACTATGACGGCATCTAAGGGGGAAGCCATGAGCAGCGTCATTATCAACCGTATGGATCGCCCGTGGACGTTTGTGGCGTCGGGGTGGACCTTTTCCTTCACGCTCAAGCCGCTGGAAATGCGTGTCCTGTCCGGCGAAGAGGCCAAGGCTGTGAGCGTAAACCCTTCCGTGGTCCGGCTTGTCGATTCCGGCCTGCTGGCTATGGATACGCCAAAAGGACGCCGAAACCGTGGATACCGGGCCCAGACGCAGAAACGCGTGGAGGACGCGGAAAAGAGCGAAGTCCTGACCGTGCCGTCCGGCAATAAGGCCGCGACCGTGAAGACGGAAATCAAGGGTACGTCCACTGTGCTCGTGAAGTAGGGGTAGAGTCATGTCCGTCACCGTCGAAGCCTTCCGCGCGGCGTTCTCGGAGTTTGCCGACGTACCCGACGCGGCGGGGCGGGCGCGTTCGGAATGGCTCACTGTTGTGGAGTCCCGGCGCATCAACACCTACGTCTCCATCGGGAACACGAGCTCCGTTGTCCGCGAGGGCGTGCAGGCTGCGGCGGACTGGTTCACCGATTCGCTTGTGAACCTCGACAACTACAGGGAAGAATTGCAGGCCGAGGTCTACAACGTGTTCCTGCGTAACAAGAAGGTGCCCTATACGCAGGCCGGGCAGAACCTGCTGGTTTCCGCAGCCGCCAAGATCAACCGGCGCTACACGGACAACGGGACGTTCGCCCCGCGTGACGTCGAGTCCGACGCCACGGAGAGGGGATACGACACGCTGCCCGCGACCTCGATCACTCCGGCGTCCGTCGCCGGGGCCACCACGTCCGAGCGCGCGGCCCGCATCGCGCCGCCCATCGCCATCACCGCCTACGAGGCCGGGGCCTTCCACAGCGTGGCCATCGCCGTGTCCGTGTACAACTAGGAGCGCAGCACCATGAGAAGAGTCTACAATCAAAAGAACATGTCCCTGACCATCGACGGGGTGAACATCCAGGATTTCCACGAGGGGGCCACCTTCGTCTACACGTGGGACGGCGGCGAAGTGGACAAGACGCAGGGCACCGACGGCGCCGGGATCAACATCGCCGCCAATCAGGGGGCGACCTTGCAGTTTACGCTCCGGGAGACGAGCCGGTCGATCAAGTTCCTGTCCGACCTGCGTTTGCGGCAGGAGAACGGCGGCGCGGGCGTGACCATGGTGGCCCGCACGGGCGCGGACATCCTGCTGACCATGACGGAAGGCTATATCAGCCGCCCCGGACAGCTTTCCACGGGCGACAAGAAACAGGGTTCCATGCAGTTCACCATCACGTCCGCCGATGACGAAACCGCGAACCTTTCCTTTGCTTCCGAGCAGCTTCTTTCCTCGCTGTTCTAACACACCACAAACAGGAGCCTTTCCATGAACCATACCGGCCTTGGCAGTTTTTTCCTTGATGGCGTCATCTACCGTTTCGAGGCCCTGAACCCGCTTGAGGCCGTGCGCTTCGGGAACCGGGTGTTCAAGGTCTTCGGGCCCGCGCTGTTGTCCTTGGCTGCCGCAAAGAAGGACGGCGCGGAAACGGCGGGGGAAGGCGTGCTTGCGGCCCTCGCGCCCGCGCTCTCCGAGGTTGACGACGACAAGGTGTCCCTGCTGATTGAGGAGGCCCTCCGGCGCTGCTACACCCCGCGGAACGAAGCCCTGCGCGACGAGGTCGTTTTCAACCGCTGGTTCATGGAGCACCCCGATCAGCTCTACGGAGCGGGGCTGCTCGCCGTCTGGCATCTGGTGAAGGGTTTTTTTCCGAAAACGCTCGCTACGCTGAAAATCCCCTTCCTGACGTAGCCGCAGACGGTGCCGTTTCCATCCCTGTTCCCGATGGTTGGGAAGAGTACGCGGCCCTGAGCCGCATCGTCGGCGCGGGGCTGTGCCGCTACTCCGATCTGACTGACGGGACGATCTCCAGCAGGGGCTATTTCGACCTGCTGCGGCTTGCGGATTGGCGCGAGTACGCGGAAGCCTGCGCGCGGGCGCAAAAGGATTGACCATGGTCATTGAAGAACTGGTGACGCTGCTCGGCGTGGAGCTTTCCCCGGACGCGAAGGAAAAACTGCAGGCGTTCGACAAGGGGCTGGATGCGGTCGTAACCCGCGTCAAGCAGGTTTCCGTCGCACTTTCAGCCGCGGCGGGCGGCATGGCCCTGTACTTCTCCAAGGCCGTTGACGGCGCGGCGGACTTGCAGACGCTTTCCGACACCACGGGCGTCAGCACGGCCAAGCTCCAGGAGTGGGCCTACGCCGCGAACGCGATGGGCGTATCAGCCTCCGCCGTGCAGTCCGATCTTGCCAAGATGGAGAAGCAGGCCCGCTGGACGGGCCGGACGCTGGAGAGCTACGCCAACCAGTTCAAAGGCATGGATGCGGCCACGGCGAACATATGGGGAGACGCCTATGGGCTCTCCCCTGAAACCGTGCTGCTGCTCCGGTAGGGGGCGGACGGCGTCGCCAGGCTCAAGGCCGAGGCGCATGACGTCGGCGCGATCATCCCCCCGGAAACCGTGAAGCGGGCATCGGACTTCAAGGTGCAGGTCACCCAGATCACGGCCATGATCCGGGGGATGGCTACGGCCATCGCGTTGGCGGCGCTGCCGCAGGCTGAACGGCTGGTGTCGACGTTCAAAGGCTGGGTTACGGAGAACCGGGAATGGATACGGCTCAATATAGGCCGGTTCATTGAAAGTATGGGAACAACCTTCGAGCGCGTGTGGAAGGCCGGGAAGCGGCTGCTTGACTGGATCAAGGATACGTTGGTGCCTGTTGGGGATTTTTTTCAGAAGATCAACAAGGGCACAGATTGGTCGAAGTTGTTGACTGGAACCCTTGTTTTACTTCTTGCTATTTTTACGCCGTTGATTGCGAAAATAGCCCTGATTGCTGCGGGCTTCGCACTGGCGAGCGCGGTTGTCGAAGAGTTTCTTAACTTTCTTGGTGGTGGTTGTTTTCCTTTTTCTTTTTTT
>URTO01000133.1 GCA_900550745.1 uncultured Desulfovibrio sp.
CCCCCTTCGCTTATCAAGACGTGGACGGGCGTTATTTGGGTATGGACAAGAAAGTGCATACCGCCGAACCGGGTTACGTAAATTATTCCGTATTCTCCTTGTGGGATACGTTCCGTGCGCTTCATCCGTTAATGACAATCATTAATCCGGACTTAGCGACTGATTGGGGCAAGGTACTCGTGCAAGGTTATAAAGAAGGTGGAATATTACCCAAATGGCCTTTAGCCTCTAGTTATACAGGTTGTATGGTAGGATATCCGGCCGTCTCGGTCCTCGCCGACCTTGTAGCGAAAGATTTAGCGGAAGGTGATATGAGCACGTGGGCGGAAGCCGGCGCACGTTCTTCCGTTTACCGTGAGGATCTTGCCGAGAAGTTCAAAGGAACCCGTGAGTTGGATCTGATCACGATGCACCCTTACTATAAGGAGAAATATGGTTTCGTCCCCGCCGACTCTGTTCCCGAATCCGTATCGTGGGGATTGGAGATGGCATACGAGGATTGGTGTATCTCCCAAATCGCCAAGAAGGCAGGTAATATAGAGTTGGCGAATGAGTATGCCAAGAAAGCCGAATACTACAAACGCTATTTAGATCCCGAGACGAAAATGATGCGTCCGGTAATGGGCGACGGTTCTTTCCGTACTCCATTCAACCCTCGCTATTCTTCGCATATGAAAAGCGACTATACCGAAGGGAATGCCTTTCAATGGAGTTTCTTCGCACCACATGATATGGATAACTTCATCGCCGCTATCGGTGGCAAGAAAGAGCTGGAAACACGTTTAGACACCCGGTTTCACACTTACCATACAGGAGCCACCATGCGCGAACTCAAAAAGCGCCTCGCCAAGATTCTGATCGAGCGTTCCTACCGTGAAGGGGACTTCACCCTCGCTTCGGGCCGCAAGAGCGACTACTATTTCGACTGCCGCCAGACTGCGCTGCACCCCGAAGGCTCGTGGCTTATCGGTACGCTGTTCAACGAACTGCTGGCCGATCTGGACATCAAGGGCATCGGCGGCATGACGCTCGGCGCCGACCCGCTGATTTCCGCCACAACCGTCATTTCCCACGAAAAGGGCCGTCCGCTCGCCGGGCTCATCGTGCGCAAGGAATCCAAGGGCCACGGCACCAACCAGTATGTGGAAGGCCTGTCCAACTTCAAGCCCGGCGATCCCGTGGCGATGGTCGAAGACGTGGTCACGACCGGCGGTTCCCTGCTGAAGGCGTGCGAGCGCGTAAAGGACGCGGGCCTGAACGTGGTTGCCGTATGCACCGTGCTTGACCGCGGCGAAGGCGGCCGTGAGGCCATCGAAGCTGCGGGATACCAGCTCCGCGCGCTGTTCACCCGTCCCGAACTAGTCGAGCTTGCCAAAGAAGACTAGCCGGGCGCATTGGCGCTTGTGATGAGGCCCCTCGGAGGAATCTCCGGGGGCTTTTGTTTGGCGGGCAGGGAAAAAGAAGGCTGTGTTTAAGTTTGTGGTTGATACAAGATTCCAACTGGAAAGGAAGAGTTCTTTGGAAATGATTTGGAGGTCTCGCAACAATTCTTCAAAACTGGATTTCATGTAATGAACAAAAAATGAGAGAGGCTCACATCACCAGACGTGGAACGAGCTTTTATCTATTGGTTTTCATTGAAAAAATCATCAACCGTAAAATTGAACACAGCCAAAATAAAACAGCCGCATATTATGGCGGAGCCTTCTGTAAGGCATGGAAGCAGGCCCGGATTCCGGCAGCGGAGTCCTGCGGACCGGATTTCTGCCGGACGGCACGGAAAGTTGGGCAAATACGAAGAAGGACGAAACGGAACATTCCGTTCGGGGAAGGGAAAAGGCCGGGGAACGCCCCGTATGGAGGCTTCGCGGCAGAATATTCCGTCTGTGGAAGAAAAAGGAGGCAGCCCGGTTTCGCCGGACTGCCTCCCAAGTCAATCAATCGTCGTCGGTGGGACGGATGGTCAGCACCGGGCAATTTGCGTTCTTCACGACCTTTTCAGCCACGGAACCGAACAGGATCAGGTCGATGCCCTTGCGTCCGCGGGTGCCCATAACGATGATGTCGGCCTGTTCGCTTTCGGCGAGGGCGAGGATTTCCTCAGCCGCGTAGCCGACGACGACGACGCCGCGGGCGTCCACTCCGGTGAAGTGTTCGGATACGAAGTCGGTCATCGAGCGTTCGGCGCCGGAAACGATCTCACCGACAAAGTTGTCGATGGTGTTCGGCGGCACATGGAAACCCGTGTACTGGGTCAGCGTGGGGGCGGCATACACCGCCACAATGCTGGCCCCGGACATCTTGGCGAGCATAACGGCGTATTCGGCTACGGATTCGCTCTGATCCGACAGGTCCAGGGCGCACAGGATCTTCTTCAAGGCAGGCATGACTCTTCTCCCTGTAAAAGATTGCACAGTGGAGAGCTTTACTGCGGGACGGCGCAGGAGCGCTCTTTGAAATTGATCAAATTGTAATCGTTTTTTCATGAACAAACAAGAGGCCGCCTTTTATTCGTTTCTCCCTTGTGCATTGCCAAAAACGGAGGTTCGGGGGGAAAGCGGGCTGTGGCGGAACGGTGACGAAAAGCGAACATTTTCGCGCTGATGAAAAAAGGTACATTTTTTTCTTGACAGAAAACCGGATTGGGGACTAGTTTTTACAAAACACAGTTGAGGACGACATGACCAACTACACCGCCACCGCATTTACCGCTTCCAACGAAAGCAGCCGCTTTTGGGGCTTCTTTTTTTATTTTGGTCGCACCTGCGGTACAGGGGTGTGTGGGATGTTGTTGTAAAGCAAAACCAGACATTCAGGGCCGCGGGTGCAAATCCGCGGCCCTTCTTTTTGCCGCGGATCCATGCACCAGCCTCCCTGTGCAAACACACAAAGGATGGAATACCATGAACCTCGGCAAGCAAGTCCGTCTCCAGCGCATCTTCAATCGTGAAACCGGCCGCGCCATCATTGTTCCTATGGATCACGGCGTCTCCGTCGGCCCTATCGAAGGCATTGAGAATATCCACAAGACAGTTTCCGACATGGCCGACGGCGGCGCTGACGCCGTCCTGATGCATAAAGGGCTGTGCCGCTGCTGCTTCCGCGCTTCCGGCGAAGGCAAGGATCTTGGCCTCATCATCCATCTTTCCGCTTCCACATCCCTGTCCAGCTACTCCAACAAGAAACGCCTCGTATGCACCGTTGAGGAAGCCATCCGCCGCGGTGCCGACGGCGTTTCCGTGCATGTGAACCTCGGCGACGACAATGAGAGCGACATGCTCGCCGACCTCGGAGAAGTCGCCCGCGTAGCCGAAGAATGGAGCATGCCCCTCCTCGCCATGCTGTACGCCCGCGGCCCCCGCATCTCCAATGAATTCGACCCCGCCGTCGTCGCCCACTGCGCCCGCGTGGGCGTGGAACTCGGCGCCGACATCGTGAAAGTCCCCTACACCGGAGACATCGACTCCTTCGCCGACGTCATCGCCGGCTGCTGCGTTCCCGTGGTCATCGCCGGCGGGCCCCGCACCGAAACCACCCGCCAATTCCTCGAAATGGTGGATAACTCCCTCAAGGCGGGCGGTTCCGGCCTTTCCGTGGGGCGCAACGTGTTCCAGCATCCCAAGCGCGTGCAGCTCGTCCGTGCCCTGCGCGGCCTTGTCCATCAGGGGCTGTCCCTCGACGAGGCGCTGGCTATTGTGGAAGGCTAGCGGGAGTGGGGAAGGGTTTCCCGGCCGGGGGCCCTTCCCGCCCCGGAAGGGGCCATCGGCAGGGGGCTGCACGGCGGAAGCATGCAGCGCGGGGAAAAAGAACAAAGGTTTCGGAAATTCCGGGATCGCCATTTTCCGGTCAGGACATGGAGCCTGATGCGGTTGAAACAACAGGAACGGAACCATGCCTGACATTTATTTCAAGAGCGTGCCTTTTAGCAAGGAAGACGTGACGTTGGCCCTCGAATCCGGCGTCGATGGGATCATCACCGATGCCGAGCATGTGGAGGGCGTCCGCTCGCTGGCGCTGTGCGACGTGCGGGCCGAGGAGGATATGCCGTCCGTGGGGCTCGGCTCCAAGGCCGATGAAGAATCCATCGCCTCCCGCATCGCCGGGGGCGAACGCCTCGTACTGGCTCAGGGGTGGGAGATCATCCCGGTGGAAAACCTGCTCGCCCAGCCCGCCGTGGCCGGAAAGCTGGCGGTCGAAGCCGCTTCGCTGGCCGAAGCCCGTCTTGCGGCGGGGGTTCTCGAATGCGGCGTGCCCGTCGTGGTGGTGCTCCCCAACGCGCTGGCAAGCCTCAAGAATATCGTATCGGAGCTGAAATTGTCGCAAGGCACGCTGTCGCTGGACAAGGCGGTCATTACCGAAGTGAAGACCGTTGGCCTCGGGCACCGCGTCTGCGTCGATACGCTGACCCTCATGGAGAGGGGGCAGGGGATGCTGGTGGGCAACTCCAGCGCGTTCACCTTTCTTGTCCATGCGGAAACGGAACACAACGAATATGTGGCGGCGCGGCCTTTCCGCATCAACGCGGGCGGCGTGCACGCCTATGCGATGATGCCCGGCGACAAGACCTGCTACGTGGGCGAATTGCGCTCCGGGGACGAAGTCCTTATCGTGGATAAGGACGGGCGCACGTCGCTCGCCACCATAGGGCGCATCAAGACCGAGGTGCGGCCCATGCTGATGATCACGGCCCAGATGGAAACGCCGGAAGGCACGCGCACCGGTTCCGTCTTTTTGCAGAACGCCGAAACCATCCGCCTTGTGCGGCCTGACGGCACGCCCGTCAGCGTGGTCGCGCTCCGGCCCGGCGACGAAGTCATCTGCCGATCCGATGTGGCCGGGCGCCATTTCGGTATGCGCATTCAGGAAAACATCCGAGAGATATAGCCATGCCCGAATCCAACGATACCCCTGACGGCTGGGCCGAGGCCGCAGCCGCGAAACAGTCCGAAGCGCTTCAGGGGCTGCGCCTCCAGATCGACGCCGTGGATCGCGAACTGTTGGCCCTGCTTAACCGCCGTGCCTCCCTGAGCCTCGAAGTGGGGCGCGTGAAGGCGAATACGTCCGGCCCCGTCTTCCGCCCGCAGCGCGAGCGGCAGATTCTGGACAACCTCGCGAGGGAGAACGCGGGCCCCCTGCCCGAAGAGCACCTGCGCTCCATCTGGCATGAAATTTTCGCGTCGTCCCGGAGCCTTCAGCGTCCCGTATCCGTGGCCTACCTCGGCCCTGAGGGGACGAACTCCTATTTTGCGGCTGTGGATCTGCTTGGGAACCTTATGGATTACCGGCCCTGCAAGAATTTCCGGGAGGCCTTCGCCGCCGTGCACGGCGGCGAGTGCGCGCTCGGCGTGATCCCGCTTGAGAACGTCCTGCAGGGCTCCGTGGGGCAGTGCTTCGATCTCTTCATGGAATACGATGTGTACATCCAGACCGAGGCGGTCGCCCGCATCCAGCACACGCTGCTGTCCGTGGAGTCGTCCCCTGAAGCGATCAAGGTGGTGTATTCCCATCCGCAGGCGCTCGCCCAGTGCCAGCGCTGGCTGCGTCAGCATCTGCCCGATGCGTCTCTTATGGCCTGCGATTCCACCGCCGCCGCCGCGCGCCGGGCGGTTTCCGAGCCGGGGAGCGCCGCCATCGGGCACAAGAGCCTGTCCTCGATGCTCGGTTTGCCTATCCTTGCCTATAATCTTGAGGATGAGCCGACGAACCAGACGCGTTTTGTGGTCATTGGCCCCAAGCCTACGGACACTTCGGCAGCCAACAAGACGTCGGTCCTGTTCACGCTGCCCGATAAGCCCGGTTCTCTGGCGGGTATTTTGGATCTGCTGTTCAAGGCTGGCGTGAACCTCCGCAAGCTGGAGTCGCGCCCCTTGCGCTCCCAGAGCTGGAAGTACGCCTTTTTCGCTGATCTTGAGACGAACCTGCTCAAGCCTGAGCTCTCCGGCGTCCTCGCCGAGCTTCGCAACACCTGCCACTCGTTCAGGCTGTTGGGCTGTTACACGGCAGGGGAG
>URTO01000134.1 GCA_900550745.1 uncultured Desulfovibrio sp.
TAGGATTTCAAGAAGCAAATATCAACCATTTACTATGATACCGTCATACAGTTAAGGGCGGGCGCTGTCATAGCAGGCGGTTGTTTTATTTCTACACACGGTAAAAATACATTTTTTTCCAGTTTTCCATTGGCGGAATCCACGGCTAAGGCATTTTATCGATTATTCCTTTGGAACTTCAAAAAAGCATCTGCCGCTTTCTATGACACAGCCAAATAACATTGGTTCATGATTCATTTGCTTGAAATCGGCAATAAAAATATCATCTCCATATAACAGAGCAGGAAAAACATGGCATATCGGGTCAAGGAAATCTTCTATACGTTACAAGGCGAGGGCGTACAGGCCGGGCGCCCGGCGGTGTTTTGCCGCTTTTCCGGGTGCAACCTCTGGTCGGGCCGCCCCGAAGATCGGGGTACGGCGAAATGCCGGTTCTGCGACACGGATTTCGTCGGTGCGGACGCCGGGGTTTTCGCCACGGCTGAAGAGCTGGCGCAAACCATCGCCGCCACCTTTCCGGCACTTCCACCCCAAGCCTACGGCGGGCGCAAGCCCTACGTCGTGTTCACGGGCGGCGAACCGGCCTTACAGCTCACAAGTGAACTTATCGAACGTCTGCATGTGCTTGGTTTTGAGCTTGGCGTGGAGAGCAACGGCACCCTGCCCCTCCCCGATGGGCTGGACTGGATCACCGTCAGCCCCAAAGGTTCCAACCCGTTGGCTACGACTTCCGGCCACGAGCTGAAGCTTGTCTGGCCGCAGCAGGGGTGCTCGCCTGAAGATTTCGAGGAGTTGGATTTCCGGCATTTCCTGCTCCAACCATGCGACGACCCGCGCAACAAGGCCAACACCCGTGAGTGCATCGCCTACTGTCTCCAGCATCCCCGCTGGAGCCTCGGTTTGCAGACCCACAAGTGGGTTGGAGTGAGATAGGGAATTGGAGGGGGAGGGAGGCCCTTTCTGGAGAAAGGGCCTCCTTCCCCTCCCCACGCCCCTCCCCTTCCTCCCCAAAGACTTTCGTAAATGGGGCGAACGGAGTGTGGGGCGGCCCGGCGGCTTGACCCGGAAAACAGTTTCCCGGCAGCGCCGTCCACAAAAAACTCAAGGGGCGTCGAAAAAACGGCGCGCATAATCGCCTTTTCAGCCCTTAAAAAAATTTTTCCGACCCGTTTCCCGTCCGTATCCCGTTTTTACAGCAGAGAGCCCATTGACGCGCAATATCGGCCCCGGCTCCTGAACACACAAGCGCAGCGCCGGGCGTTCAGGAGCCGGGGCCGCACTGAGGGGGCCCGGGGGGAATCATTCCCCCCGGCGGGGTCAAGGGGCGGGGCCCCTTGCCGCCGGAGGCATCCCACGGCGGCATCCCCGCTACTTCACCGCTTCGATGATCCCCGCACAAACGGACTCGACATCCTCCCGGCTCAGGCCGGGGTGCAAGGGCAGCGTCAACAGCTCGCCGTGCAATTGCTCGGTCACGGGCAGGGACGGCTTGCCCCCGCCGTACAGCGACAACAAATGGTTCGGCTTGTAATGCTGGCCCGTGGGGATGCCTTGGGCATCCAGCGCGCCGATGACGTCATGCCGACGCCCGTTCAGGATGCGCACCGGGAAAATATGCGGCACGATCCACGCTTCCGGCTCAGCCGTGAGCAGCGCCACGCCGGGCACGCCGGAAAGCCGTTCGCGGTACAGATCCGCAAGCTCGCGGCGCTTGGGGGCGAATTCGCCGTCCAGCCGGGCCAACTGCACCCGACCGATGGCCGCCATGATGTTGCTCATGTGGTAACGCCAGCCCTGCCGCTCCACGTCGAACTCCCAACTGCGCTGCCCGGAAAAACGCTTTTCGGTGTCCTTCTCCACGGAAAGCAGACGCCCGTCGCGTGCGGCCTCGGCCACCGCCTGATCCGAGGCCACGATGCAGCCGCCTTCGCCGCAGGTGATGTTCTTGATGCCGTCAAAGCTGAAACAGGCCACATCCCCGAAGCTGCCGATCTTGCGGCCCTTGTACAGGCATCCGAACGCATGGGCGGCATCTTCGATGACCCGCAGGCCGTGCTTTTCCGCAAACGCATACACGCCGTCCAGATTGACCGGGTTGCTCGCATAGTGCACCGGCATGATGGCCTTGGTGCGCGGGGTAAGGCGCTTTTCCGCATCGGCGAGATCGATGGTCGCCGTATCAAGGCGCGCATCGCAGGCCACGGGGACGGCCCCGGCCCCGCTGATGGCCTGAAAGGACGCCACGAACGTCAGCGAAGGCACCAGCACTTCCGCGCCGCTCCCGTGCCCGAGCACGGCCTCGACAGCCAGATGCAGGGCGGCCGTCCCGGTATTGACGGAAATGACCCAGCTCGCGGGCACGCCCAGATAAGCCGCCACATCAGCCTCAAATTGCTGCACTTCCTTGCCGATGCCCAAGTAGCCGTCTTCGCAGATGACGCGGCGCACGGCCTCGGCTTCGGCCTCGCCAACGATGGAACGGGAAAGTCTCATGCTCATGTCAGTCTCCGGGGGTTCCCCCCCTGCCCCGCCGTGCGGCGGGCGCATAGGTCGGCGCCGCATGGCGGACGCCAGAAAAAGGGGCAGGGAAAACCCTGCCCTGACGTGTTACCAATGATAAGGGATATCCTGCGAATCGACGTCCTTGCGGAGCCCTTCCGCCGGATCGTGCGGGATGTCCGGGCAGTTGCAGATAACCGCAGGAACGCCCCCCGCCGCCGTAAAGCCGTACCAGACACGCGGCGGGATTTGCAGCAGCGCGTAGTTGTCCGGCCTGCCGAGCAGCACTTCCATGATCCGCCCGTGCGTCGGGGACTCCGGGCGACCGTCATACAGGACAATCTTCAGCCGCCCCACCGGTACGGCGAAACGCTGCGTCTGGCGCGTGTGGCATTTCCATGCCTTCACGCATCCCGGCTCAACTTCGGAAAAGTACACTTCCCCGATCTCCCCGAACAGCGGGGAAGCCGGGCGCATCATGTGCATGACCGGGCCGCCGTTCGTGGGGATGACGGCCAAATCCTGCAATTCCACGTCCTTAATAACGGATTCCATCGGAACTCCACGGCAGCCCCAACGCGGCGGCCTTGCGGCAGTAATCCTGAATCTGCGACTGCGTGAACGCGTAAATGTCCGCGCCCTGCCCCTTGTAAAACACTTCGTACCACTTGGCGGTAAACCGCATGGTCGTGTCGAAATCCAGCGTGGCGCGCCAGTTGAGGCAGGCCAGCGCCTTGTCGCAGCACAGCTTGAGCAGGGTGCATTCCTTCATCCCGGCCTGCCCCGCCAAATCCATCTTGCTGCCGAACCCGGCCCACTGGCTTTCCAGCGCCCGCACCACGTCGGCTACGGTGTGGCTGGCATCGGAAGAAGGCCCGAAGTTGAACGCTTCGCCGTCGAGCCTGAAACCTTCATGGCAGCCGTCGCCCTTACCCGATTTCACCGCGTCGCGGTGCGCGGCGAACAGCTTCGCGCCGAGCCACAGGTAGCCGGAAAGCGGCTCCAGCACATGCTGCCACGGGCGGGTGGCGTGCGGGCTGCGGATTTCCACTTCCCTGCCCTCGCTCCACGCGCGGGCGCAGTCGGGCACGATGCGGTCAGCCGCCCAGTCGCCGCCGCCGATGACGTTCCCGGCGCGGGTCGTGGCGCAATACGGCGTATTCACCGGATCGCCGAAAAACGACTTGAAATAGGAATGCGCGATGATCTCGGCGCAGCCCTTGGATGCGCTGTAGGGATCGTAGCCGCCCAGATGGTCGGTTTCACGATAGCCCCACACCCATTCGTCGTTGCGGTACGCCTTGTCGCTGGTGATGCTGACCACGGCCTCAACCGAAGGCGTCACGCGCACGGCTTCCAGCACGTTGAGCGTGCCCATCGCGTTGACTTCGATGGTGTCGGCGGGGTTTTCGTAGGAAGCGCGCACAAGCGCCTGCGCAGCCAAGTGGAACACGATTTCGGGCTTGAACTCCCGCATGGCTTCGATGAGCGCCTTGCGGTCACGCACATCGCCCCGATAGTCGCGGATACGCCCGCCAAGCCCGATCACGTCGAAATGCGACGGGGCGGTCGGCACGGCGTCCGAAAAACCGGCGACTTCCGCGCCCATCTGGAGCAGCCACGCCGTCAGCCACGAACCCTTGAATCCGGTGTGCCCGGTGACGAACACCCGGCGGCCTTCATAGATATGACCAAACATAGATTGTCCTTGGGGGAGAATGCCTCCGGCGGAGGGCTGCCGCCCTCCGGGCTCCTGCCGGGGGGAATGATTCCCCCCGGCCCCTCAGCGCCGCCGCATCCCGCACAGGCCATGCGCCTGCATGGGATACGGCGGTTCTGTGGGCGTCGGGCATCCTTTTTCACAATGCCGCAACGGAGCCGCCGGGAAACTGTTTTTCAAAGAAAGGCGTATCGGAATGCCCTTCCCTCAGCCCGCCCCGCTTGCAAAAGTCTTGGGAGGGAGCGGGATGGGGGTGCGGGGGAAGGGGGAGGGAAGCCCTTCTCCAGAAGGGTTCCCTCCCCCTTCCCCCGCATATCAAAATCTTATTTGCACCACGGGGCGTTGCCCTTGTCCCAAAGGGCATTGAGCGCCTGCGCGTCACGCAAGGTATCCATGCACTGCCAGAAACCGGTGTGGCGGTACATGGAAAGCTGGCCTTCGGCGGCAAGGCGTTCGAGCGGCTCCTTTTCGAGATCGCAGGACTCATCCTCAGAAAGATAGTCAAGGAATTCGCGCTTGAACACGAAGAACCCGCAGTTGATGTATTCGTCCAGGACGGGCTTTTCCTGCCAAGACAGGATGTTCCCGTTTTCATCGGTCTTGACGGAACCGAAGCGGGAAGGCATCCGAACGCCGGTAAAGGTCGCCATCTTGCCGGATTTGATATGGAAATCGACCAGTTCGCTGATATTGATGTCGGAAACGCCGTCCCCGTAGGTGACCATGAAGCGATCCGTGTCGATGTGCTGCGCGATGCGCTTGATGCGCGCCCCCTTCAGGGTTTCCTGCCCGGTGTCGGACATGGTGACGCGCCAGTCGGTCACCTGCGCGGTCGGGTGGTAGGTCGTCGAGCCGGTGGCGAGATCCACGGTGAAGTCCGCATTGCGCATACGGTAATCGTGGAAATACTGCTTGATGACCTCCCCCTTGTAGCCGAGGGGCAGCACAAAATCCTTGTGACCGTACCGGGCGTACATGGACATGATATGCCACAGCACCGGACGCCCGCCGATTTCGACCATCGGCTTGGGTTTGAACTCGGTTTCTTCGCGGAGCCGGGTTCCCTTACCGCCACACAGAATAATAACTTTCATGGACTTGCCTCATGTTTCCAGATATAGGAAGCTCCGTATCCCGACCGGACTGCCGGAGTGCGGCCACACTAGCAAAACACGCGGCAAAGGTGAATACCCCGTCCTTCCGGGCAAAAAGCCGCCGCCCCGCAATCCTTTTCCAGCCCCTTTTCGACGCCATCCGCATCAGGAGGAATCCCATGTCCCCATCCGTCCAGGCCATCAAACGGTTCCTTGAAGCCCACGACCGTTTTGCCATGCACAACGGCATCACCGTTGAAGATGCCGACTACGATTACGGCAAGGTCAGCCTCGCGTTTGAAGATCACGTCAAAAACTCCCTCGACATGCTGCACGGCGGCGCGCTGTTCACCCTCGCGGACATGGCTTTCGGCCTTGCTTCCAACTTCGGGCAGGAAGACGGCACCATGATCAGCACCAACGCCACCATATCCTACATGAAAAGCGCCAAGGCAGGCCCCATCGTCGCCGAAGCCCGGCTCGCCAACGGCGGCAGGCATCTCGCCACCTATGAAGTCAAAATCTACGACGGGCAGGGAACCTATATCGCCTGCGCCATGATCTCCGGCTACCGCCTCGACACGAAGCTGGCGATTGAAGGGGAATAGAATATGTGGGGGAAGGGAGGGGGAACCTTTCTAAAGAAAGGTTCCC
>URTO01000135.1 GCA_900550745.1 uncultured Desulfovibrio sp.
CCCGCAGCGGCGAGAACGGGTTATGCACCTCTGCGCCCCTCCTGTCAACGACTTTTTATTTTTTTCCTGATTTTTTTCTCCACCCCCGATAACGCCCCCGTGTCGTCTGGCGTTTAATCTGGGGATATCATGTACTTTCTTTAATAACTTGCCGACGGCTCCGGAGCGGCGTATTTACAGTTGTCGCCCTGTGAAAGCGACCACGCCCCGTCCCGCACGGCAACGGCGTGTCCTGATGCAGGCTTTCCCATCCTTTAGTTTGCCTTCCCGTCACCCGAACCCCACATCGCCTATGCACTCTTTCTTGCCGTTCAAACATTCCCGCCTCCGTGTGTGCATGCCGCTCTTTGCCGCGCTGCTGCTCTTCCTGATCCCCGGTACCGGCGGGGCCGATCCCGCGCCCGCGTCTCCCACCCCGGAAGTTTCCACGGCGACGCCCTCCGTCGTTCAAGAGGCGCTCCAGGCCGTGGCCGAACAGACGGCACCGGAAACGCCCGCCTCCCCGGTGGTGCAGACGGCTTCGGCCCTCCCAGCGGTTTCCGGCAACGCCGCCTCCGCCCTGGACAAAGAGGGCGCCTCCGCTCCCCTTCAGGCGGCGTGGCTGCTGGATCCCAAAGGCACCCACACGCTGACCGACGTCCTTTCTCCAGACGCCCAAAAGGAATTCAAGCCCTACGAGCCGGAATCCCTCCCGCATCAGGCGGGAACCATCTGGATACGCCTCGATCTTGAGGGCAAGGCTCCGGCCTTCCCGCTCGTGCTGGATCTGAATACCCGCATCGCCTCGCAGCTTCCCGGCATCCCGCAGGTCTGGCTGGCCCGCCCCGGCGAGAGCAACGGAACGCCGGTGCGCCCCACCAGCGAAGGGCTTTATTCCCTGCCGAACCCGCTGCCGGATCAAACAAGCATCTATATCCGGGTCAACGGCATTCCGGCTCCCGGCTTCGCCCCCACGCTCCGCAATGCGGCGAGCCTGACCCTTGTGGACGAACTGGGGACACAGCCCCAGCTTGTCGCATTGGCCGTGCTGCTGTTCCTGTGTTTGCTGCGCGGGGTCGCAGAACGCCGCGAATGGCGCATGTGGGCCGCGCTCTATATCGCCGCCGTCTGGGTACAGGCCTTCTGGGGCTTGCCCACGACGCCCGCCGGGGAAGTCAGCCGCTGGGACATGCCGGGGCTGCTCGCGCCCGGCGTCGCCCTGCTCATCCTGCCGCATGTCGGCAGGCATATGCTGCGGACGCGCCACCACGCCCCCTTCATTGATATGCAGTTCGTCCTGCTGGCCCTCTTCGGCATCGCCCTTTCCGCCGCGCCGCTGATCCCCGGCTATACGTGGACGCTGCAATTCCTCCCGCTGTGGCCCCTGTTCATGCTCCTGCTCCTGCCCGGCACCCTCGCGGCCTGCATCCGCAAGCTCCCCGGCGCAAAACGCTTCCTGCTGATCTGCATCCTGCCGCCTCTGGGGATGCTGGCGCTGTTCCCGCTCTCCCGCCTGCTTCCCGAACCGCTCATCAGCCTGCTGCCCCGCGCGCTGGAAAGCTTCATGACGCCGGGCGTGGTCAGCCTCATCCCGCTGACCGGGCTGGCCTTGAGCGCCCTGCTCGCCGCGCTCTGCCCAAGCCCGAAGCCGCTCC
This sequence comes from uncultured Desulfovibrio sp., assembly GCA_900550745.1. Lineage (GTDB taxonomy): Bacteria > Desulfobacterota > Desulfovibrionia > Desulfovibrionales > Desulfovibrionaceae > Bilophila. Next base: position 1,635 of record URTO01000135.1, read on the forward strand.
CCGCCCCGAACCGCAGCACACGGGACGCCAAAAACGGCAGGGCGGGAACCGCCGCGTTGGAATTGGGCGGGGCCTCCAAGGTTTCCGAAACCTCGTTCGATCGGCTCCCCCCGCTTTCCGCCGAGCCGGAGGGCCTTGAACTCGCAGACTTCCCGAAGAGGAAACCTGCCGCCGCCAACGTGCGGCCTGAGCCCACGCGGGCCGCCGAAGCCTCCCGGCCCACATCCCGCACCCCGGAAAAAAGCCCGTATCCGCAGGCCCTGCAAGCGCCCCTTTCCGCCGGGATGGTGGAGGAATCGCTCCGCGCCCCGCTGGATGCCCTGCTCCGGGCCATCAGCGCCGTGGATCAATCGCAGCTCTCCGCCGAAGCCCGCCGCCGCACCGACGCCCTCGGCGTGGCCGGGCGCAACCTTGCCACAGCCATCGGCAACATGGGCAGGGGCGTTTCCCACGCTCAGGATTTCGACCGCAAGGAACGGTTCGATTTGAACCAGCTTCTGCTGGAAACCCATGAAGCGGTCTCCAGCCTCGCCGAATCCAAGAACCTCGGCCTGTCGTGGTTCATCGCCCCCTACCTGCCCCGCTGTTATGAAGGGCGGCGTGCCCAGCTCGCCAATGTGCTGGCCCTGCTGGTCGAGAGTGCGGTACTCGCCACCGATCGCGGCATGGTGCAGATCCGTGCCCAGCGCCTGCCCGAAAGCACCGATCCCGGACATCTGCTGTTCACCGTTTCGGATACGGGTTCCGGTATGCCGCCCCTTGAACGCAGCACGCTGGCCCTTGTCCGCACATGGGAACTCGTAGGCCCTGACGGGGAACTCGTCTCCCTCGAAAGCGGCCCCAAGGGAACCACCGTTTCGTTCAGCATGAGGCTCGCCGCCCACGTCGAACAACAGCCCGTCCCAGCCGCGCCCGAACCGGACAGGGAAACGCTGTCCCGCCTGCCCGCGAGCTCCCTGCGCATCATCGTGGCGAGCAGCGTCCCGGCGAACCGGCAGATGTTGTCCTACTATCTGGATGAACTGCCCCATGAAATCATCGAAGCCCGGAGCGCCGGGGAAGCGAAAGCCCTTTACCGCCGCACCCCCGGAGCCCTGATCATTTTCGATGACGACATGCCGGAGGAAAGCATCGCTGAAGCCGTGGCCTCCATCCGCATTTTTGAAGGCGAGCACAATTTCCCGCTGGCCTCCATCCTTGCGCTGGCCGGCAGCGACGAACAGATCGACGCCCTGCGCCGGGCCGGGTGTACCCATTTCCTCAAGAAGCCGATCACGCGCAAGGATCTGCGCGTCCTGACCCTGCGCCTCGCGCCTGTTTCGCGCCGCTTCAAGGATACGGGCGGCGCATCCCAAAAACCCGCGCCCAAGCCGCAGGCGGCTGCGCCCAAGAGTCCGCCGCGCGTCTCGCCGGATATTCCCAACCTTCCGGAATTCCCGGAACCGGCAAAGCCGCTCCCGGCCCTTTCCACGGACGGGAACAGCCACGCCGCCGAACCGGCGCCTGCCAAGAAAGGGCTCTTCGCCTCCCTGTTCGCGCCGTTCCGCAAGCAGGCCAAGTCAGCCGCACCCGAAACGCCCGCCGTGGCCGCCCCGGTTGACGAGCCCGTCATGACGCTTACGGAAAAGGCTCCCGAAAAGCCGATCAAGCTGTCCAGCGTGGGCGAACCCATGCCCATCAGCAAAGCGCCCTCCGAGGAAGCCCCCGCCCCCAAGACGCGCCCTGAGCGCCCGAACCCGCTGGAAGAACGCGCCAAGCATATGCCCGCCCAGCCGAGCGCCCCGAAAGATGCCGCGGAATGGGTCGGGGAACCCATACCCATCATCAAAAAAAAGGACGGCGATCAGAAAACGGCTCTACAGGTTGAAGCTCCGCTCGAAATGCCCACACAGGAAAAAGAAGCGGAAAAGCGACCCGATTCCGAACCCGATCCCGTGCCGCGGCGTTCCGAAACGCCCGCTCCCCTGAATGCCATGCCTGCGCTCGACCTTGATGAGTGGGTAGGCGAACCCACCCCCATCACCAAGCCGCTGACGTTATCGGATCCGCTGACGGCTTCCGGGGAGGCCCCGTTGACGCTGGAGCCGAAACAAGCCGCTTCCCCCAAAAAGCGGGACAGCACCCCGCTGACGCTTGATCCTGCCGACGAAGAACCGCTGACGCTGACGGCCCAAGCCGACAAGGAGGAGCCGCTCATGCTCGGCACGCCGCTGCCGGACGGGAAACCCTCCCTTTCCAACGACGCCCTGATGCTGGACGAACCGCTGGGCAACCGGCGGGAGCTTCCGTTGACCGGGCTTGAGCTTGAACCGCAGGTCATCAACCTGACCGAGCCCGTCCGCACCCCCACCCCGGCGCAGCCTGCGGAGAAGGGCATTCCCGATCTGTTTGGGGCACCCCGGACAGCCCAGCACTCAGGCCCGCGTTCGCTGCTGGATGAAGCGGCCTGTCTCGCCCCCTGTGAACAAGGCTCCCGCCCGACGGCAAACACGGGCGGGCTGGCCATTGACGATATTGTGGAACTCGGCGCACCGATGGATCAGGCCGCCCAGCCGCTCCCCGAAAAAAGCGCCGCCCTCCCCGAACCTCAGGAGGCCCCCCTCCCCCCCGTGCTTCCGGCAGAAGACGGCGAAACGGCTGCGCAGGAGCAGCCCGCAGCCACTCCCGAAACACCGGGACAAGAACCCGCCCTTCCCGCTGCGGACGGACGGAACGCCCCGCCCCAGCACGCGGAACAGGAAAGCGAGGCATCGGACGAAGCCATCCGCACCCTGCTCGCGGAACTTGATAAAGCTTTGGAGCGCGCCATCCAAGGCGAACAATCGGGCAACGCGCAAATGGTCTGTGAAGCCGCCGCCCATATCGGACGCCTTGCCGAAACCTATGATCTGCGCGTGCTGGACGATCCGGCCCGCTGCCTTGAAGAGGTCGCCTGCTCCGGCAATATGGACGAAATCGCGCAGCTCATGCCGGATCTGGTTTCCGCCATCAACCGGAACCGGGCTTCCTTTGAAGAAACGGAGCGGGAAGGATAAGACAGCAACGCATTCCAAAGCAAACACCTTTTGAAAGCGTAAGAAACATTGTGAAAGGGGAACTTCTTTATCAGGAAGTTCCCCTTTCATACTCCCACCGAAGCAAGAGCTATCCAGCCCTTCCCAAGCCGCTCTCCCTTACTGTGGAGCCTGCGGCCTTTTCTGGGCCGCATCATCACAATACACATAACTATTTTAAACCATTAAAAATATTTTTATACCTTGAAAAGTAGTTAAACTATGTGGCTCTGTCATAGTACGTGGCTGTTTCATCTCTACAGCCCTTGGATAGGGCTTTACTGCCCCCCACAGCATCAAAAACATCCTACAAGGCTCCCGTCCCGGCGGAAAAACTGCGCCACCCCACAGAGCGCCCGGCGTGCCGCCGCCCTTTTCCTTCCCGCCAGCCATAAAAAAAGCCCCCGCAGGCACGGAGGCTTTCCCTTCCCAAGCTGCCGGGAAAAGTTTCCCCGGCGCACATCTTACCGTCCGTAGTCGGCGGTTCCCTTGAGTTCTTCTTCGATCTCGCGGCGGACGTCATCGAGGTCGATGACGATGGGATCCATCAGGGTGAAGCCGCTCGGATTCAGCCATTCCTCATCGTCGGCGTGCTTGTCGTCGTAGAACACGTTGTCGAGCACGCGATAGCCCTTGGTGCCGAGGACGTTGTCCCAGTCCGTCACGACAAAGTTGAACTTGGAAGCGTCGAATTCTTCAATATTCTCCCAAATCCAGCGGAACGTGCACGTTTCGTTGTCATAGCCCAGAACCGCCAGGAACTGGGCCTTGCTGGAAAGGTACATACGCTGGCGCAGCGTGTACACGTTGCGGTACAGGAGGTTGGCGTTAAACGAAACGTCCTTCCCATCCACCTGCAAACGGATCTCGGAAGACTCGTTGAGGCGCATGCCGAACGTGCGCGTATTGCCCCTGCGCCACCAGTTCATGTACTTCTGGCTGTAGATGTCGCGCCCGCCCTCACGCATGCTCTCCGCCGTCTGGGGCGAGATGGGATGAAGCGCAAGGTCACAACTCAACCCGGTGATCTCGAAAACAACTTTCATGTCTCCTCCAGGGCCTGATGTCCGAAGCAAAAGGCGACCCGCTCAGTCGTTCCCTCTGCCCTTTCTCTGTGAAAAACGCCTTCAGAAAAAAGCTCCGATTCAGAATAACCGAATCGGAGCTTATGCGCAAAGCCTATTTGACGTCGATAACTTCAATGTCAAAGACGGCAACACCGTTCGCGTGCACTATACGGGAACCTTTTCCGACGGGGAGGTATTCGACTCTTCCAGAGA
>URTO01000136.1 GCA_900550745.1 uncultured Desulfovibrio sp.
GGAAACTTTCTCCAGAAAGTTTCCCCTTCCCCCTCCAATCTTCTCTTCTACACATCCTTCAACACGAGCTTCCACACATGCGGGACGTCGTCCTTGTTCGTGAGGGCGTGCTGCGACGCCCACGGCCTGCACGCGGCGCGGACGGAAGCCCACCAGCCGGGCACGTCGCCCCAGACCTCGGCGGCTTTGGCTGCTGCGGATTCCGGCGTGTCGTGCAGGATGCCCGCTTCCCGGAGCTTGCCGAGCAGGGGCAGGGCTTCGGGGGTGAAGCTGGCCGTATCGGGATTCCAGTAGAGCAGGAACGGGATGTTCGCGGCAAGCGCCTGCGCCAGCGTCGTCCCTGCATGATCGAGCACAAGCAGGCGGCAGCCGAGCAGATGCGGTTCAAGGGGGCCCGTGCAGCGTTTTACCTCAGGGAACCGCCGGAGCAGCCACGGGGCGTCTTCAAGGGAAGAAGGGACGTCGAAATAGGGCCGATACTGGGACTGCCTGCGGAGCTCTTCGGGCAGGGCGGCCATGAAGCGGGCCTTGCCCTCCCGGTAGGCGAACTGCTGCCGCCCCCGGAGCATGGACTTGAGCGTGTAGGGCAAGAGGGCCATCTCCGTACCGACGAGCAGCAGCGTGGGCGACTTCTCGCGGTGGGCGTCGCGCAGGGCCGCAAGCTGGGGATGCGGCAGGGGCAGAAAGTTGCCGGGCATGAGGCCGTGGCGCTTCCATCCCCATGTGATGAAACGGTGCTGGCAGTACTCGACGAGCGGATAGGCCACGGAAGTCCTGACATAGCCGTACTCGCCGCCGTGCTGGATGAAGATCATCCGGCAGCCGCGCCCCCGGTGCAGGGCCATCTTGATGCGGTAGGCGTCGTCCTCGCAGGCCGCCACGCTGACCACGCGCGAACGGATGCGGGCCTGTTCGTGGCCGAGCGTCTGCGGGATGGACGCTTTCCGCAGGGATTCGGGGAGCAGGGCGACGGCGAGATCAAAGGCTTCGTCCTCCGTGAATCCGAGAGGCAGGGGTGGCGCGGACGGATCGCCGAGCAGCCGGAGCGGGATGGTGTCGTCCCGGCGATCCCGGTTGAGCGTGAGCACCACGGACAGATCGAACGACTGCCTGAGGCTGAACCCTTTGACGCGGGGAAAGGGCAGGCTGAACAGGATGTTCCGCGCGGTATGCTTCAAGAGGTTTTCCCGTCTGGCCGGGGCGGCCTCGCGTTGGACGGGCGGCAGTTCCTCGGCAGTCCATGCGGCGGGCCAGTCCCGTTTCAGCAGGCGGGAAAACAGCCAGTGGTTCCACTGAGGATTGAGGATGCCGCCCATGATGAAGTCCTGCGTGTCCGCAAAGGCGAATGCCGAAGCGTCCAGCACGGGTACGGAGAGGGGGCGGCTGCCGAACGCTTCCAGAATCCCGGCGGTGCGGTACAGGCGGTCAACCAGCGTTTCCACGGCGCGGACGAGCCACGGGGCCAGTACGAAATCCCAATAGCGGTCGTCGTGCTGCGTGCCGTAAAGCCCATTCAGATAATCCCGGAACTGGGGGGCAAGCTGCGTGACGAGCTGGCGCGCCTGTCTGGCGGCCGTTTCCAGCCGTTCGGGATCGGCCAGCGGTTCCGGCGGCATGTCGAAACCGGTTTCTTCGGCCGACGCCGGGGCAGTACACCACGGCCCGGCCAGAATGTGGGTGGCCGGGGCCGCGTTTTCCGGGGCCTTACCAAGAATCAGCGTCGTGATGGCTTGAGTGGTCACAGGAGGTGCCTCTTTCCGCGCCGCAGGCAATCAAAGGTTTGTGGGCGCTTCCGGTTTTTCCTTGTTGTACTGCCGCATCTGCTCCCGGAACAGGTTCATGGCGTCGTCGAACAACTGCGGCAGCTGGTTGTTGAGGGTGTCCTCAAGTTTTGACCCCAGTTCCTTGCCGTCCTTCTTCGCCTTGTCCATCGTTTCCGAGATGCTTTCCTGAAGGCGCGGGGCTTTCGCAGCCGCATAGAAGGCCGGGGCCACGTTGCCGGCCGCCTTTTCGATCTCTTTGCATTCGCCGACGGTGATCTTGCCGTCTTTCATGGCTTCGTCGATGAGCGGCATCAGCTTCGTGCGGAACATCACGGGATCGATGTCCCGCAGGCCGAGCAGGGAGGCGTACTGGAGGGGCGTGATCTCGTCGGTGTCCTTCGGGCCGTCCGATCCGAACAGCGATGCGCCCGCACAGGCCGGGCTCAGCAGCATCAGGCATACGGCGGCAATGAGCATTTTTTTCATGGCGTTTCCTTTTCGGCTATGTGTTGTGGAGTCCCGGAGAAGGGGCCTTTTCCCGAAAGGAGGCCCTTTGGCCTTGCCCTTTCTTTTGGCCCCGTCCGCCTTCCCGCAAAATGCACTTTCCCCGTTTCCTTTTTGGGGAAACGCCGGAACGCGCCGGGCTTGAGGAAGATTGAAACACAACGAACCGAATGCTCAATGATTGTCTTTCCGTTCCCTCCTGCGGCGGGCGCACCACGCCCCCTTTCGGAGCGGGGGCTTATGGGAGGAGGCGGCCCGCACCGGATGGGGGGGAAAAAGGGCAACGGCACGCTGTTCCTCGACGAAATCAGGGATCCGCACCGGGTGGGGCAGGGAAAAGGGGGCCTTCTCCCGCCCCTTCCAGCACATGCGTTTTTATTCCAGATGCGCCCATTGGAGGACGGTATCTTCCTCAATGTCGGCGCGGGCGACCATGCCGAGCACTTCATAGTAATGGCGGGGGCTGATGCCGCCAGCGGGACGCTTCCACGTGAGGTCGTCCTTGTCGATGATCTTCCCGGCGGGGATGTTGCGGTTGGCGACGAGGGAGCGGCGGGCGTTCCGGCGGGCGGGCTCCTCGGAGGCCAGGGCTTCGATGCGCATTTCCCCGATCATGGACAGCGTCCGCTCGAAATTCCGGCGGAAGAGCTGGAGATCCTTGTAATCCATAGCGTGGTAATGGTCGTTGCCGGGCAGCGTCTTGTCGTGGCTGAAGTGCTTTTCAAGGATTTGCGCGCCGAGCAGGGTGGCGACTTCCAGCACCTTCATGTCGTTGGGCAGGGTGTGGTCGGAGTAGCCGATGACGTGCTGCGGGAAATGGCGGACGAGGGCCGGGATCATGCCGAGCGCGGCGTTTTCATCCATCGTGGGGTAATTCAGCACGCAGTGGAGCAGGGCCAGCGGGTTGCCCTTGGCTTCAATCCAGCTCACGGCCTCGGCTATTTCGGCAAGGCTTGCCGCGCCGGTGGACATGATGATGGGCTTTTTGAAGTCGCACATGAATTCGATGAAGGGGCGGTTCGTGAGATCCGAGGAGGAGATCTTGAACACGTCCATCATGTCGTTGAGGAACTTGGCGGATTCCACGTCGAACGGCGTGGACATGAAGGCTATCCCAGCCTGATCGCAGTGTTTTTTCAGATTTTCAAATTCGTTTTTCCAGAACGAGTCGTGCTTTTTGAACAGTTCGTACTGGCTTGGGGTCGGCTCTTTGGTGGTGTCCCAGTAGGCCGGGGAATGCTTGGAGGCAAGGGTTCCCGCCTTGTAGGTCTGGAACTTGATGGCGTCCGCGCCGCCGAGGGCGGCTTCGTCGATGAGGCGGCGGGCGATGTCCATGCTGCCTTCATGGTTCACGCCTGCTTCGGCGATGACGTAGGGGCGCTGGAAGCGGGTTGCCGGGACGGGGTGCTTGCTGATGAGTTCGGTAAGGTTCATAAAACGCTCCGTGAAAAGGTGCGGCGGTTACGGGAAAAGAGAGGCTCCCCTGCCTTGTACCCTTGCCGCGAACGCCGGTCAAATGGCGCAAACCGGCATCAAAGCCCTGTGTTTAGGCGAGCCGGGCTTGCCTCGCTTTCCGCCATGCTGTAGCCTTGAAACGCCTGTGGGGAACGGATGCGCTTTTTCCGCCTGCCTTTTGGGGGTGCGGCTCCGTTTTGCGGGCTTTTTGTTTCCTGTGCGGCGTATCTATACGGATGGAACCATATCCTTGGGGGAATCATGAACGGTTGTCTGAAATGGCCTGCACGGGCAGGCGCTTTGATGGTTTTGGCGTGCCTTCTGCTGCTCGCCGGGTGCGGGCGTACCGTATTTGTCTCCGGCGGCTACGCGCCTTCCTCCCAGCCCGGCCATGCCGCCAGCGGCCAGCCTCTTCCCGAACAGGCTGATGCGGCGTGGAAGGCGGGCAATTATGCTGAAGCCGAGCGCCTGTACAATGTGGTGGCCCGTGACGCCGCGCTTTCCACGGAGCAGCGCGCGTTGGCGTGGGAGCGTGTGGCTCAGGCGGCCCTTTTCAGCGGCAATAGGCAGGGTGCCGAGAATGCCCTGAAATTCTGGAAGGATCTGGTTCCCGGAGCGGAAAACAGCCCTGCGTGGCTTGATGTGCAGGGCAAGCTTTCCGGTGCGGGCGGCACAGGGCAGCCTTCGTTCAGTTCCGGGTGTGTGGCCTTGGCCTTGCCCCTGAGCGGGGCGTACGGGCCGTTTGGCAACAAGATCGCCGCAGGCGCCACGGCTGCCCAGGGTGAATTGTCCAAATCCGGCATGATGATGGATGTCCGTATGATCAATACGGAATCTCCCGATTGGCTGGACAAGCTGGCCCAACTGCCCCCGCAGTGCGTGATGGTGGGCGGGCCCCTGCGTGCGGATCGCTATACGGCGATGAAGTCCCGCAGCATTCAGCAGTCGCGCGCCGTTTTCGCCTTCCTTCCGAGCCTTGAGGGAAGCGACGAAGGGACGGTCGCGTGGCGCTTCTTCGCCAGCCCGCAGGATCAAATCAACGCTGTCCTCAAATTTACGCGCAGCCTCGGCATTTCCAGCTACGGCGTCCTTGCGCCGACGGATACTTACGGGCAGCGGATGACGGATCTGTTCCTCAAGGCCGTGCGCGCCAACGGCTCCGCGGCTAAAGTGGCGACCTACCCTTCCGGCGACACCTCCAGTTGGGGCGAGGTGATGCGCGGTTTTGTGGGCGGCACCATGCGCGGCAAGACCCCCGTGCCGACATCCACCTTCCAGGCGGCTTTCATTCCAGATAGCTGGAAGAATCTGGAACTGCTCGTGCCGTTCCTGTTCTATCAGGGCGAGGATCGCCTCGTGCTGATGGGCACGTCCCTTTGGGAGCAGGGGCTTTCCAACCGTTCGAGCGTCAATGTGGCGAACCTCGATCTGGCGATTTTCCCCGGTGCGTGGAATCCGGCGTCCCCGTCCCCGGCTGCGGGCGCCCTCGTGCGGGCGATGGCGGAGTCCGGCAAGGGCATCCCGGATTTCTGGGAAGGCATCGGCTATGACTTTGTCCGCATGGCCTCGGTCATGAACCTTCAAACCCCGTGGACGCCCGCGCAGGTGAACCGGCGTTTGGCCTCCGCCCAGAACATGGAGTGGAGCATGGCCCCCATGAGCTGGGCCAACGGCAAGGCGGCGCAGGCCCTTTTCGTATTCCGTCCGGTGCAGTCCGGCTTTGAGCTTGCCGATCCCGCGGCGTTCAAGGCCCGTTACAACGAGATCATCGCTCGCCACGCCCGCCGCGTAGGGAGGTAAAAGGCAGCGCCTCCGGCGGGCAGGGCTCCGCCCTGCACCCGCTGGGGGGCATGATGCCCCCCAGCCCCCCTCAAGGCGAATGAAAAGGGTTCCGCATCCGGCTTGCGCCGGACACGGAACCCTTTTCATTCGCCCCAAGGCCGTCAGGAGCCGCCTTTTTTGCGGCCTCTGACGTGCGGTTTCGTTCGCCCGGTCCCATCCCGACGATCCGGGATTATGCCGCTTTTCGGTCGGCGGTTAACCGCGGTCTTCGACTGCTGGGCATTTTGTACTTTTTGGCCGCAAAAAGTAGTAAAGCCGCGGTCTTCGCCCGCGGGGCATAGCTACCTTTTGATGGCAAAAGGTAGCACCAAAACCATCCGCATGTCGTTCTCCGCGGGAGTCTTCTCCGGCCCGCGTTGCGCGGGCGCAGTAAGATCAAGCCTTTACAG
>URTO01000137.1 GCA_900550745.1 uncultured Desulfovibrio sp.
CGCTGTCAGCTTCATAGAAGGTGCTATTGGCATGAAAGATTCTGTCGGGGACGAAGCCGCGCGCGTATTTGCAGCACAATTTTACTCTGCCATTGGTTTTGGTAAGTCCGTGGCTGTTGCCTTTGAACAGGCAAAAGCAGCTCTTTTACTTGAAGATATTAGAGAAGAAGAAATTCCAGAGTTATTTCTACAAGATGGCATTGAGGCGGAAAATTTTATTCTTGTCGAACCCAGATAATTGTTAGGAATGGGGTAGGGCGCTCCCTCAAGTGAGCTATCTGTTGCCTCAGTGAGAAGAGCACAGCCCGGAATACCCCTCCGGTATGCTTCCCATTGGTCGCACCGCAAGCGTCAGCACTTATCTTCCCTTTCTGGTTAGGAATAGGTTAGGAAATGAGAAAAGCCCTTATGGTTAGGATTCCATAAGGGCTTGATTTTATTGGTTGCGGGGGCAGGATTTGAACCTACGACCTTCGGGTTATGAGCCCGACGAGCTACCGTGCTGCTCCACCCCGCGTCATGTGGAAAGAGTACTACGCTTACCATGCGGGGATGGCAAGCTTTTTTTCGGCCCGTGGCAAAAAAATCCCGCCCCGCTGCCGTCCGTCCAGCCCAGCCTCCTTCGAGAGCCTTTTCAACCTGCCTTCCTTACAAGGCTTTCCTCCAGATCAGGCGCCTTTCCCGGTTCCGGCGCACGGGACGAGATGGTTCTCTTCAAGCCAGCGGCGCAGCGGCTCCAGCGTTTCGGGCCGGAATGCCGACACCGTGAAGAACGGCCCCCGCAGGCCCATGCGCTCCAGCCCCCGCTCGGCGCGCGGGATGTCCGCGTCGGGATGGTCGGTTTTGCTGATGATCCCGGCGATGAGGAGGTTCGGCACGGTTTGCAGCAGCCCCGGAGGGACATGGGCGGGCTCCGCCGTGGCTGACTGCACATACAGGATGGCCCGCACATCCTCAGCCGCCACAAGGAACGCCGTGCGGCGCTGCGGGTAGGTGATGTACTCGCCGGGCAGGTCTACCATCAGATCTTTATGGAATACGGGCGATTGCGTCTTGATGACCCGCCTTTCGGAACCGGGCTCCAGAAGCGCGGCGCAGAGCGTGCTCTTCCCGGCCTCGGGCGGCCCGGCAAGCAGGCATTTCCAGCGTTTGGGCATGATTTCCTCCGTAGCGGCCTTCTCCCTTCAGCATCGGCGTAAGGCCGCCCCCCAGCGGCTCCAGCGGCCTCAGCGCGCCGGGCCCGCAGATAAGCGAGCCACCCCGCTTCCGGATTGGAAACGGCATGGCATCCCCCACCCCGGAAGGCGGGAGGGCACCCAGCGTATCGCTATGCTGGCATCGCCCCGCCCGACCCCACTCCGGAACGGGGGCGGGCCCCCGCACTGCCCGGCCCGGTGCCGCGCTCCCGGCGTCAGTGCCGGGTGACGGGGCAAATGGTGAATTGCAGCAGCCGCTTGAGCATATCGTTAACCTGCGTGAGGGCCTGCTCCACCGCGCCCACGGAACCGTACAGGATCAGCGTGCCGGAAAAGCGGTCGAGGAAGGCCACGTTCACGTCCGCCGAACGCACCGCCATATCCCCGGCAATGATCGCCGTCTCGCCCGGCGTCAGGGTGAGGATGCCGATGGCGTCCACGTCGGGAATCCCGGCCTTTTCGCAGATTTCCGGTGCGGGGTGCGCGATGAGGTGCGCCACCGTCACCTGTTTCCCCGGCACATAGGCGCGCGTCCCGGTATTCGTCTCATTGGGCATGGGCTTCCCCCTTTCCCGTCCCGGCATCCCGGCCCGCTGACGGCGTCATGCGCCCGCGTCCCCGGCCTGACGCCTGTTCAGCCTGATGCCGCTGGCCTTCCAATGCAGCATGTCCCGGACAAGATCCACAATGACGGCTGCTGCTTCCACAGGCGGCGTCCCTTCCCGGTGGATGTTCGAAAGCACCGAGCGGTCGGATTCGAGCGTGTCCGCCGTGGGGCGGTAGACCGCGTAGCAGCTCATGCTTTCCGACTGCCCGAGCCCCGGCCTCTCGCCCACGAGCATGACCACCACGTCGCAGCCCACGGCCTCGCCGATGCGGTCTTCGGCCTTCACCCTGCCGTGCCGCAGGAACAGCGGGGCCCCGGCCCGGATGCCGGCCTGCTTGAGCCCGTTCAGGAGCGGAGGCAGGATTTCCTCATAGTTGGCGAGCAGCGCGTCCGTGCTCAGGCCGTCCGAAAGCACGATCACCACCTGCGGGGCGTCGGCATAGCGGCGCTTCAGCTCCCGCAAGGACTCCTCGGACAGCAGCCGCCCGAGGTCGGGCCGCGTGAGGTAGGTATCCTTGTCCTCCGCCAGCGTGGAAACGCTCCACAGGCCATGTCCGCTGATCCATTCTTCAGGTACTTCTTTAAAGACCGTCCCCTTCGAGCGGGCATGATCCGCGAGGAAACGCAGGTAGGCCCGCGTCGGGGGCCGCGTCCCCACAGTCCCGGTGGCGATGCGCGCCCCGGTGTGTGAAACGAAATCATCAATGACGTCACGCCGATGGGGTGAAGCGATGAAACACCCCCGGCGGAATTCCGGCCCCGCCAGATCGGGGAGCGTACCGCCCCCGTCCCGGCCCTCGTCCTGAGCCGTGGGCATCCCGGTATGCGCCGCTTCCGGCTTGCCTCCCCGCCCGGCGGACGGGACAACGCCAGTCCCGGTTTCCCCGTGACCGACCGGACGATCCGCCCCGGCCGGAGCGCCTTCCCTCAGCGCGGCGAGCACTTCCGCCGCGATACGCTCTACATCCTGTTCCCGCATGTCCTTTCCTTACGAATGGGCGACGCCGCGCCTTAAAAGAGGAATGAGGCGTCCCCGGCCCGCGCCGTGAGCATACCGTTTTCCATGATGCCGTGCCGCTCCAGCCATTGCTCGAACTCCGGCGCGGGCCGCAGGTTGAGCAGCTGGCGGGCCGTGGCGATGTCGTGGAACGAATTCGTCTGATAGTTCAGCATGATGTCATCCCCCATCGGCAGGGAGATGATGAAATTGACCCCGGCGACGGCCAGCAGGAGCATCAGGTTCTCGTTGGAATTCTGGTCGGTGTCGGCGTGGTTCGTGTAGCAGCAGTCGCAGCCCATCGGCAGGCCGTGCAGCTTGCCCATGAAGTGATCCTCAAGGGCGGCGCGGATGATCTGCTGATGGTTATACAGATATTCCGGGCCGATGAAGCCGACCACCGTATTGACCATGAACGGCTGGTAGCGGCGGGCCAGCCCGTAACAGCGGGCCTCCATCGTCACCTGATCGCAGCCGTAATGCGCATCCGCCGACAGCGCGGAACCCTGCCCCGTCTCGAAGTACATGACGTTGGGCCCGGCGGCCTGGCAGTAATGCCCGGCGAGGTCATACGCCTCGTCAAGCAGCCCCACGCTCACGCCGAACTCGCCGAGCCCCTTCTCGCTCCCGGAGATGCTCTGGAAAATCATGCTCGCGTTGGCCCCCTGCCGGATGGCCTCCATCTGGGTGGTCACGTGCGCGAGTACGCAGTTTTGTGCGGGTATCCGATGCCGCTCGATGACCTCCCACAGGGCGTTGAGCATGGCCTTGGTGTTTTCCACGGTATCCGTCACCGGGTTGATGCCGATGACCGCATCGCCCGCGCCGTAGGACAGACCCTCATAAACCTGTGCCACAATAGAGGAAACGTCATCCCGCGTGTCGTTGGGCTGGAGGCGCGAGGAGAACCGCCCCGGCAGGCCCACGGTGTTGTTGGAGCGCACCACCACGGGCATCTTCTTCGCCGCGCAGATGAGGTCGGCGTTGGACATGATCTTGGACACGGCGGCGGCCATTTCGGAGGTGAGCCCCTTGCGGACGCGCTCGATGTCGGCGGCGGACGTGCGCCCGTCCAGCAGGAATTCCCGGAACTCCGCAACGGTCCAGTTCCTGATGCTCCCGTAAACCGGCGTGTGCACGGCGTCCTGAATGACCCGGGTGATGGCGTCGTCCTCGTAGGGGACCACGGGGTTTTCGCGCAGGTCGCCGAGCGTCAGCTCGCTGAGCACCTGCTTGGCGGCGACCCGTTCCCGCATGGACGAGGCGGCGACGCCCGCAAGCACGTCTCCGGAGCGCAACTCCCCGGCCTTGTTCAGGACTTCCTTGATCGAACCGAATGCATACGTTGTCCCGAAGAGGACGGTCTTCAGCTTCACGGCTGCTCCACGAAAAAAAGCGTTGTCCGGGGGCGGCACGCCGGGAATGGCGGCGACCCGCCCCGGAGTGGTGAAGGCACCTCCCGGTGCGCCGCCGGCGGATGCGGCGGCCTTCGGGAAGCGGGCGTTCTTTTGGAAGCGTCGGCGGCTACTTGTAGGACTGCATCAGGATTTCGACCACGTCCGCTTCCGTGACGGTGTAGCGGTCGCACTCGAACCCGACTTCGGCGGCGGCGATATGGGCCACCTTGGGCAGGTCGTCCTTGTTGATGTTGAAGTCGGACATGGCGAGCTTGTCCATGCCGGTCCGCTCCATGAGCTTGGCAAGGGCGGTCACGAAGGCGTAGCCGGGCTTGGCGGGGTCGGCCTTTTCGCCCATGATTTCACCGATGGCGTCGAATTCCGTGGGCAGCAGCGAGCAGACCTTCTTGTAGTAGGCGTCGGCGATGAGCAGCAGGGACGCGCCGTGCGGCACGTTGGGGAAGAACCCGCCGAGGGCCTGTGCGATGATGTGGTGGGAGGTGGTGCACACGAGGGACTGCGTGAACCCGCACAGGATATTCGCGGCGTAGGAGATGTTGCTGCGGGATTCGAGGTTCGAGCCGTCCTCGGAGACGATGGGCAGGTGCTTGGCGACTTTTTCGATGGCGTCGACGGCGAAAAGCTCGGTGAGGCGGTTCTCGTTGCCGTTGTTCACGTAGCATTCGGAAGCGTGGAACAGCGCGTCGAAGCCTTGGAACAGGGTCAGCTTGTGCGGCAGGGTGAGCATCAGCTCTGGGTCGATGATGGAAATGGCGGGGAAGATCTCGTCGAGCGTGAAGTCGAGCTTTTCGTTGGTTTCCTCATTGGTCACGACGGCATAGGGGTCGGCTTCGGTGCCCGTCCCGGCGGTGGTGGAGATCGCCACCACGGGGAACGCGCCGGAAACCGGCTTGCGCCCGCCGCTTCCGGCGGAGGCGTAATCCCACAGGTCGCCGGGGTTGGCCATCATGATGGAGGCGGCCTTGGCGGTGTCGATGCTGCTGCCGCCGCCGAGCCCGATCACGAAGTCGCAGCCGCTTTCCTTGGCGAGCGCGGCGGCCGCCATGACGCCGGTGCGGGTCGGGTTGGGGGTGACTTTGTCGAACACGGCCACGGACACGCCGTTCTGTCCGAGCAGTTCGATCACGCGCTGCTGGATGCCGAGCTTTTCCATAAGCTTGTCTTCGGTGACGCACAGGAGGGCCTTCTTGCCGGGCAGGGAAAGGGTGGCGAGTTCCTTCAGGCGGCCCGCGCCGAAGACGATCCGGGTGGGGATGAAATAGTCGATGCGCTTCATCATGGCTTTGTGCTCCGTATAAGGTTTGGCGTTTTCAGAGGCGTAGCGCCTTGTTCTCATGCCCTTTCAGTGAGCAATAACGGTGCCAAACTCCTATCCGTTCAAATTGCTTATCTCTTTTCACAAAGCCCTGTTTGTCCGCTCAAAGCATCTGTAGCGGAGCACGCGGAACCTGCAGCGAAACGCTACACTTTTCACAAAGAACGGCCAAACTGTAGCGTTCTCGGACAAAGAGATGCGGAGGAAAGAGGGGAGAAACCTTTCTGAAGAAAGGGGGGAGCGCCCCACGCTTCTCCCCCCTTCCCCAGCCTTCTCTCCCCATCCGCCCATTCATTCAATAATCCCAAACTTTCGCAGCCTTGGCGGTGTCGATGCTGCTGCCGCCGCCGAGCCCGATCACGAAGTCGCAGCCGCTTTCCTTGGCGAGCGCGGC
>URTO01000138.1 GCA_900550745.1 uncultured Desulfovibrio sp.
ATCAACAGGGAAGCCCTCGAAGAACAGGCCGCACTCATCAAGGCACTGCGGATCGGCAAGCTGAAATGGATGTTCATCGCCCTCGCGGGAATGGCCTTGGCGGGGTATCTGGGGCTCTTCCGCTAGGTTATGGGACACGATGGGAGGACTGCGACGGCGGCGTGCCCATGAGCTTCGGCGGAAAAGCCCAAGATCTGGGCGAGTACCAACGTGGTACGCGACAGAGCGCCGGGGATCGGTTCCTTGCGCCCTAGCTGGCGGGCAGCGTGATACGCAACGCCGTGCCCTGCACCGGGAAGGAAGGCCCATACCGCCATCGCCGCAAAGCCGGAGGGCGGTCGGAGGGACAGCATCCTCTGCCGAAGAAATGAATGCTTCACCAAG
The DNA here is from genome assembly GCA_900550745.1 of uncultured Desulfovibrio sp. GTDB lineage: Bacteria > Desulfobacterota > Desulfovibrionia > Desulfovibrionales > Desulfovibrionaceae > Bilophila. Next base: position 385 of record URTO01000138.1, read on the forward strand.
CGCTTCCAGGCCACACCGCCAATTATATAATATATTGAAATTATTTAACTATTTTCAAACCACCAAAAAATTGTTTTCGATAATTTCAAATAGTTATATATAAAACGACGACACAACCTAGATTGAACAGACGGAGAAACTCCCCGGCGGGGCCCGGCATACTTCGCCGCCACCTTGCTGCGGGGTGGGGATTGGGAAACACCCCGGTGGGGGGATACTCTGGAAGAACAGCTCCAGATGTTCGACGCCTCATTGCCCCCCCGGAAGGGGAATACCCTTAGCACAGCTCAAGTCATCCGCGTATGCCGCCACCCTAGCCAGTAAAGGCCGATCTCAGCGCCCCGCCCCACTGCCGGGGTGGGCTCTCAGAGCCCCCCATTGCCGAAAAAAGGTCGCACGCACCGGCATGGCAAAAGAAAATCCCCTCTTCCCCCGGTACCGGGCGGACGGCCTAATTCCGCCCTATGCGGGATTGACGCCGCCCCGGTTTCCACAAAAAACAGACGCCCCGCCATTGCGCAGAGCGTCCGTTTTCGACATCGCATCGCCGGGGTTCCGCCGGGCCGTTCCCAGACCCGGCGGCTTGCTCCATCCCACAAGGGGAAGCGGAAGCCCCGGCAAACCCGATAAAGGCACCATCTCCGAACGTTGAAATACGGAGCCTTCACCGAAAGAAAGGCGAAGGCCCCGGTTCGCCTAGAACTTGTAGCCGATGCTGAAGGTGCCCTTGAAGTTGTTTTCCTTCGCCTCGTAGCCCACGCCCCTCCACAAATCCTTGTCGAGATCAAGGCGGATGTAGCCGAGCTCCACGAACAGCGAGAGGTTCTCATACAGCTTGTATTCCGTATCCAAGTTCACTTCCACAGCCTTGTCGCCCGTGGTCAGGTAGATCATGCTGTACAGGGAGTCCTGCGGGTCGGAGATCATCTTGTTCCGCACCATTTCCCTATTGTTCGTGCCCTGATAGTACACGACGCGCAGGACGTGGGAGAGATCTTCCATAAACGAGATGTCCTTCACTCGGCCCATGACCGCCCATGTGCCGGAGATGCCGTAGCCCATCGTCTGGGCCGCGCCGCCGTAGTTCGTGCCGTCGAAGCCGTAGGAGGTCACGTACACGTCGGGGTCGATGGAGGGCAGGCGCTCGGAACCGTTGTACGGGTTGGCGTCGTCGCCGGAGGAATACCAGAACAGCAGGCCGGGGGTGCAGGATTCCAGCTTGTATTCGGCGAGGAACGCGGCGTACCAGCCGGAACGCTTCACGTCGAAGCTCCTGCCGTCGAGCCTGCTCGTCCCCAGATCCACGCTGCCGTAGGCGGCATCAAGCGCGAAACGGAAGGGGGCGAAGGCGGTCACGTCGGCGGTGATGCCGCCGTACCATGCGTTGCCGTGATCCTTGTCGCTGGAGGCCACGATGTCCGCGAGTGCTCCCTTGCCGGCAAGGGGAAGCATGCCCTGCGTCATGGGGGAATTCAGGTCGAAGTTGCCGCCCTTGAAGCTGTCATGGCCGACAAAGGCACCCATGCCCCACGGGATCACCTTCACGCCGTCGAAGGTCAGCGGCACGGTCAGGCCGATGAAGTCCATCGCGTCGTGGGCGTCGTGTTCCGCCATGTCAGGATCGTTGTCGTTCTCGGCGCGCAGCCAGAACAGGCTCGCGGCCACGTTTTCGGTAAACTGGTTGGTGATGGTGATGCCCGCGCCGTCGGCGTCGAGGATCGGGGAGCCGATGCCGGTAAAGGTCGGCTGGACGTACGGCTGGAGGCCCATGCGCACCTTGGCGTCGGTCTGCGGGATCGCCCAGTCGACATAGCTGTAACGTACCTTGACTTCCTTGCCGTCCGTGCCGAGGGATGCGCCTTCAGCCGACTTGCCCCAGTTCTGGTGGCCGATTTCAAAGAACACCACGCCCTTCAGGGATTCCGAGGCGATCACGTCTATCTGGGTACGGATACGGCTGGCAGCCCGCATCTTGTCGTCGCCGTTGCCTTTCGCGAAGTTGCGGTCGGCGAACGACACACGGTGCTGCATCAGGCCGGACATCTTGAAGTCCGCCGCTTTCACAGCGGAAGTTGCGCCAAAAACCAAACCGGCGGCCAGCAAAAGCGTCATCAGTCTCTTCATCTTCCTCTCTCCTTTGGGGTTGAAGATACTCCGGGCGAGGGGTCCCGGCATTCCCTTTCCTCCGGGGGGTACCCCCGCATCCCTCATGTGCGGCCCGTTTCCGATGGGATCAGAACGCGGGCTTGCGGATGAGCTTCAAGAGATACATGGCGATGGGCGTCACAACGATGATGGCGGCGAAGACCCAGACGATGGGGTATCCCTCCACCGGCGCGAACGGCATGGACAGCGTGACCGGCAGGAAGGTCAGGCAAGTGAATACGTTCATGAGGCCGCCTTCCACCGCGACGGGGGTTTCGTAATCCGGATCGGCGATGCGGAGCAGCAGCAGGCCCGAAGCCGCCGTCCCCGTGGCGTAGCCGAACATGATCAGGCAGCGTTCAAAGCCGTACTCAGGGGAGCGGCGGCCGAACCATACGCAAAGGATCAAGGTGATGACCGTGGCGATGATGATGGCGACGATGAAGGGCAGCAGCACTTCCTGAAGATCCTCCATTTCGATGCCGAGGAACACGGCGCAGATCATGAAGTCCACGGAGCCGCCGACCAGACGCCGGGTCGTTTCGCCGTCGATGAGGTGCAGGATGTCGACCCTGGCCATGAACTTGCGCAGCAGCATGGCGAGGAACATGCCCCAGCAGAAGGTCAGGCCGAAGCCCAGCCCGGCGATGCCGGCGGGCATGTAGTTGGCGAACATGAGCCCGAAAAGATAGGCCACGCCGTAAATCGCCGCCATGAGGCCCAAATGGAAGCCGAGGTTGTCGATGTTGGCGGGGTGGGTGGTGCTGTGGGAACAGGGAGGGTTGTCGCCGCGATCCATGAGGCCGCGCAGGAAGTTCTGGGGCAGTTCGCCGGAACGCCCCCCGGTGCACCAGCCGCGCTTGATGCCGTAGAAAGCCAGCGGCACGCCCACGATGCCCGCCACGAGGAACCCGACGGCGGCGAAGGCCAGCCCGACGCTCAGGGCGTTTGCGGTCTGATAGGAACCCTGCCAGATGGTCGCGTAGGCCTGCGTCTGGCCGGGGCCCTGCGTGAAGCCCGCGCCGAGAAGGTAGCCGTTGACGGTTTCAAACGTGCCGCCGAACAGCTCCTGCCACAGCACGAAAACGCCCTTGCCGATGAGCGCCTGCACGGAGAAAAGCAGGCCGAATACAAGCGCTATCCACAGGGCGCCGCGCATCACAACCTTGCCGCTGGCGGGCTTCTTGGTCTGGAGCAGGCCGATGCCCACGAAGCCGAAGGCGAACAAGTGGAAGGTGATCATGCTGAAAATATTCGGGGTGATGTCCTTCCAGCCGGTGGAGGTGGGCATGCCGATCAGATCAAGGTTGATCAGCACAAACCCGATAAGCCCGCCGATAAGGGAGGAAGGGAACAGCAGCTTCTGGAACAACGGCACCTTGGCGCGGATTAACGTCCCAAGCATGAGCAGCACACCGATCCAACACAAGGCACCCAGATACGGATAAAACGACGCTTCCATGAATCCCTCTCTTTGTAAGGCTGAGATCGTCAAGGCAGGGAGAACCCGCAAATGCAGGGGGGCAGGGAAACCCGGCGGGGGAGGCGGGAAGGAACGCCCCGCGCCGCCGGATTTCCGGCAAGGCTATTCCAACGACCCGTATACGAGCTCATTGCCGACGATGGTCGCCAACACCGGGATGTCGCGGATGGCCTTTTTGTCCACGGCAAGGGGGTTGTCCCCAAGCACGACCATGTCGGCCAGCTTGCCGGGTTCGAGGCTGCCCTTGCTCGTTTCCTCGCAGGCCTGATACGCGGCCCACGAGGTTACGCTGCGCAGCGCGTCCATGACGGAAATGGTGTATTCCTCACCAAGGACTTGCCCGCTGCTGGTGAGGCGGTTGACCGCCGACCACACGGAGAGCAGGGGATCTATGGGGGTCACGAACGTATCGTTGTGGTTGCTGAACAGGATGCCGCGCTTCAGGGCGCTGCGGAGCGGGCTGATGCGCCGGGCGCGATCCGGGCCGAGGAAGATGTCGCGGTGGCGGTCGCCCCAGAAATAGGTATGGACGACGAAGAACGAGGGCACCACGCCGAGGCGCTTGATGCGGTCAAGCTGATCCTCGCGCACGGTCTGGCAGTGGATGATGATGTGCCGCGCGTCGGCGCGGGGGTAACGCTTCTGCGCCTCCTCGTAGGCGTCCAGAATGAGCTGGATGGCTTCGTCGCCGTTGCCGTGGATGGCGATCTGCCAGCCTTCCCGGTGCAGGGCGACGATGCGATCGATGAAGCCCTGCGGGTTTTCCTGAATGTACCCGCGCCACAGGGGGCCGTCCGGCAGATCGTAGATGATTTTGTGGTAGGGATTGCTCAGGCAGCCGGTATAGCACTGTAGGCTGCCGTCGACGAGGTGTTTGACGGCGCCGAGGCTGATCTTGCCGTCGGCGGTCAGCGGCGTACCGGAAACGTGGGAAGCGAACTGGCTGAGATCGCAGCAACCGAGGCCGGGCAGGATCTGCACGCGGTTGCGGAGCAGGCCCTTTTCATGGGCCTTGCGGAGCTGCGCCCACTGCTTTTCTTGGGTGAACCCGTCCTGCGCGGACGTAACGCCCTTTGCGGTATAGGCATCGCAGGCGGTTGCGACGCTGCGCATCCAGTCCTCCTCGGACGGTTCGGGCAGCAGCTCGGCGACGGGGTTCATCGCCGGAGGTTCCTCAAGCACGCCGTTGGGGTTGCCGTGCGCGTCGCGGCGGATGATCCCGCCGACGGGATCGGGCGTATTCCGATCATAGCCGACCAGAGCCAGCGCCCGGCTGTTGCAGGAACACAAATGCCCGGAAACATGGCGCAGGAGCACCGGGTGATCGGGCGTCACGTCGTCCATGTCGGACGCGAGCGGGTGGCGGCGATCCGCAAGGGCGGTGTCGTCATAACCGTATCCCAGAATCCATTCGCCCTTGGGCGTGGAGGCGGCCTTTTCCCTGAGCAGATCGCGGATTTCGGCGATGTCCTTCACCTTGCCGACGGGCGGGGAGGAAAGATCAAGCTGTGTGGCGAACATAAGCCCGGCCCAGACGAAATGGCTGTGCCCGTCGATGAAGCCGGGCAGCATAGTCCGTCCCCGCAAATCAGTGACGACGGTGTCCGGCCCCGCATGGGCCATGACTTCCTCCTCGGTCCCCACAGCGAGGACAAGGCCGCCCTCGACGGCCAGCGCGCTGGCTACGCTCCCCCGTGAATCCATCGTCAATATCGTGCCGTTCCGGTAGATCTGCGTTGCCGTACCCATAGTGATGGCTCCTCTGTTAAGCTGTTGTTCACGATTGCCCTTTTTAGAGCAAGCGGCATGCCAACGGTGAAGAGCCGGAATAAATATTT
>URTO01000139.1 GCA_900550745.1 uncultured Desulfovibrio sp.
CGCCGCCTCCCGCCCCCCCCCCTGGTTCTCTCCCCGCCTACTTCTTGGCTTCAGGCTTGGCGTCAGCCTTCGGAGCGGCCTTGTCGTCGGCCTTCGGGGCGGCGGTGATGGGCTCCAGCTTGACGGGCGCGAAGGTCACCTTAGTCTTGTCCATTTCGGCGATCACTTCTTTGGTCACATCGGACTTGGGATCGAACGCGAGCAGGCTTTCGGCATTCATGATGACCGAGTAGTTCTTCTTGGTGCGGAAGTCTTCGAGGGTCTTCTGCATCAAGCCGTTGATCTGCTGCACGACCTTCTGCTGTTCGGCATTGACGATCTGCTGGTAGCCGACAAAGGTCTTCTGGAAACGGGCGCGGAGGGCTTCGTCATTGGGGGCCTTTTCGATCATGCCCTGAGCCGTCTTGAGCTGTTCCTGCATGGCGGCTTCAAGCTGCTTCAGGTGCTCAATGCCGGCCTTGCCGGGTTCGCTTTCCTGAAAAAGGCGGGCCGGATCGACCACGGCGATTTTGCTGGCGGCGCAGCCGGTCGTCGCAAATACGAGCATGAGGCACAGAGCGATAGCGCTGATAGTACGCATGGAAACTCCATTCGCAAAGAGGTTCAACGTCGCCGCAACCCGGCGACTGGGGTTCTTTCCCATAGGAAAGGTTCCGTCCAAATGATCATCTTACCTTTTTTCCCCACAAGCCACAATCCACAGCAAAAGACGGGATCGCGGGGCGATCCCGTCGGCTTTCCGGCATGGAGGAAAAACAGCCTGCGCAGGGAAAGGGCCATCAGCCCATAATGGAAAAACGCTCACGCGACTTGAGCACCTTGGCAAGGAACGCCTTGGTTTCCCGCGAGGAAAGCTTCTCAAGGAGCGTATCCCGCACCTGTTCCGGCGTCATGGCATTGATGGCTTCAAAGGCGGCGTCACGCGACTTGCCGAATGTCCGCAGCATGCCGCCTGTACCGATATTATAGGCGGCGATGGCACAGTACTCTCTGGATTGGGGATCGGCGATCGCGGTCAGGTGCCGGTTCTGCAAAAGATACATATACGCTGTGCCGTACTTGATGTTCGTCTCAGGGTGCAGCAGCAGCGAAGGGGACGGCTTGCCGGTGCGTCCGAGCCAGCGATGCACTTCGCCGCCGGCCGTATTCGGCACCACCTGCATGAGGCCATGCGCCGAACGGTTGCTGATCAGATCAGGGTCGAAATCGCTTTCGGTGTAGATAATCGCGAATATCAAATCAGGCGAAAGATTATAACGGTCGGCATATTTCTCCACGACCGGGCGGTACTGCTCGGCCTGCCGGCGCATGGAGGCGGTCAGCCCGGAAAGCTGCCGCAATTCGCCAAGCAATTTTTCCGTACGCTCAAGGACTTCGGGGGCCAGCTCGAAAGCCTGCTGGCTGCCGTTCCAGCGCAGGGGCAGATCATCAAAGTCCATCTGTTTGCCCAACACGTCAAGATGGGCGGTTTCCGCCTGATTGACGCGGGGCATATTGGAAAACAGTTCCGCACTGGGAACGAAATCGGCCTGCCGGGGTTCCGTTGGGGCGGAGGCAAGCATCGCCGCAAGGGACGTACTGGTCGTTTCCAGCTTGACCGGGATGCTCCCGTGCAGCGGGCGCATGGTCACCGTACCGTCGCTCTGCACCTCCAGAACCGGAAAACGGCCCTCGGAAGCGGCAGAGGACGTTGAAGGGAGATTCTGCTTCATGGCTTCCCGAAACTGCTCAGGAATATGAAGCAGCGGGCGGGGCAGAGGGTTTTCCCCTTTGGCCCGGCTGGTCGCTCCGGTGGCGGGCTCAAGGCTCTGATTGCCTCCTCCGGGCACAAAACCCGTCACAAGGGCAAGCAGGGCCAACGTGCCTGTCACAGAAACAGCATATCCTGCCAATGGGTTACGCATAAAAAAACTATCCTCGACTGTTTGGGTCCAGCCGGAAAAAAAGCATCTTTCCAGCTCATAGGGCGCGCCGTAAGGTTATAGCAAAGAGCGTGCCAGAATCCTTCTTAGATGGAAAAAGAAGATCTGGAAGGTTTGAGCGCCCTGCGCACCCTATGAACGGGCACCACAAAAAAAGCCCCTTTTCCTCACGGAAAAGGGGCCGAAAGCCATTTCCGCCCTATGGGGCGAGAAGTGAGGCGCCAAGCCGTTTTTGAGGCTCCCCCCATCAAGAAGTTTCGGACGAAAACCGGATCGCCCCTCCAAACAGGACAAGGCGCACGGCAGATCCCCGCATGCCTCCAAAAGGCGAGACGCGGGAGGGCGAGCCGAAGACGGCTCTTTTTACCGGGTAAAAACCTTTTTTGGTATCATTATTTGTACTTTAATCGAAAATACCCACTCTAATGGTACAATATTTTATACGTTAATAAGAATAATTTTCTTTACATAAATTATCATGTGTCCTTCCGCAGAATCCGGGACAATACGGAAATGTCCCCACCCGGCGGCTTCCGCTCCACGAAAACCTTTTCCGGGTGGATCCCCTCCGCAGCCCACCGGCTACTGCCGCCCTCCGCAGGCGGCTTCGTCCATGACCCAGATCAGCTCGCCTCCCTTCGGCCGCACAAGCTGCACGGGCAAAGAGGCGGGCGCCAGCAGATCCAGCGCCTTGCCGAGCGGAGGACGCTTCCCCGCCCCCGTCACCAAATACAGGCAGCAACGGGACGCGTTGATCATCTCCAGCGTCAACGTGATGCGGCGGCTCTCCGGCTTGGGGGCCAGATGTTCAGCTACGGCGGCCCCGGTCAGGCGGCCCGAACGCAGCGCATCGGGCGCCAGCAGCGGGCTGCCGGGGAACAGCGAAGCGGTATGCCCGTCATCCCCCATGCCGAGCAGGGTGCAATCAAGACGGGGCCTCCCCCCTTCCGCCGGAACGTGCCGCCGCAAAATTTCCTCATAAGCCACGGCGGACTCACCGGGATCGATCTCGCCGTCCATCGGATAGATTGCCGCCGCCGGGACATGCGCCAGCAATTCCTGATTGGCCGCACCGTAATTGCTTGCGGGATGTTGCGGGGCAACACAGCGTTCATCCACCCAGAAAACGCGGGTGTGCGCCCAGTCGATCCGCTCCGCCCACGCCGCCGTGCGCAGCAGCCGGAACAACGCCAACGGCGTGGAGCCTCCCGACAGGGCCAGCGTGAAGACGCCGCGCCGGGATACGGCCTCCGCACAGCGGGCGGCCAGCAACCCGGCGGCGCATGACGCCACGCCGTCCGCATCGGCCCGGACATACGTTTCAAGGTGAAGCCCATCCAATGGATTATCCGTTTTGTTCTGGAGCATCGTTCTTGTCCTCTTGCTGTAGTGTCGGCTCTTTCGCCTTGCGGGGGCTGCGCAGTTCCACGGGCACGGTTTCGTTCTCGCGCAGGTGGACGTCCATTTGCGGGAAAGAGATTTCAATGTTGGCCTCAGCGAACTTGGCGTCAATGGCTTTTCGGATGTCCGAGGCTATGCCGCTGCCGTGCAGGATGTCCCCCACCCAGAAGCGCAGCCGGAAATCCAGCGAGCTGGCCGCGAAATCGTTAAACAGAACCACCGGTTCCGGATAGGCCAGAACCTTCTGGTGCTCCTTCGCCACCTGCTTGAGCAGTTTCTCGACGAGCTGGATATCCGACCCGTAGGCCACGCCCACAGCGACCTCCTGCCGAACCATGCGCCCGTTGCGCGTCCAGTTGGTGAGCTTGCCGGACAGGAACTCCGCATTAGGCACGAAGATGACGGCATTGTCGAACGTCTCCACCTGCGTGGAACGGATATTGATGCGCCGGACGATGCCGGTGACGCCGCCCACGTCAATGACGTCGCCTTCGCGCAGGGTCTGCCCGAAGATGACCAGAAGCCCGCTGACGAAGTTGTTGATGATGTTCTGGAGGCCAAAGCCGATGCCTACGGACAAGCCGCCGGCGACCACCGCGATGCTGGTCAGGCTGAACCCAAGCGCGCTCAGGGTATATAAACCGAACAAGCCCCACAGGAGATACGTGAACCCGGCCTGAATCGGCCCCACAAGGCTGCGGTCAAGGCGCATGGAGTGCGCGGGCAGATCCGCAATGAACGACCTCCCCACCGAAATGAAAGAGCGGGTCACGTAGAACGCGCTGACGATGAACAGCACCTGAAGCATGCTGAATGAAGTCTTGCCTACGCTCACGTCCATGTTCGCCAGGTGCGTCAGCAGGAACTCGCCGCCGGGGTAGGCCAAAATCCAGAGCCCCGTTGCCGCCGTCGCCAGCACGAGCATGGCGGGAAGCGCCAAAGCCAGCAGGAACCCGCTGAACAAAGCCTTCACCCCTTCCTGCGGCATGTGCTCGGCAATGACATTCATGAGCCGCATAAAGCCAACGGCCTGCTGCACGCACACGGCCACAGCCGCATACGCCACGCATACCAGAATCGACAGCCTCCCCCATCCAATCAGGGTCATGAGCACGGCAATCCAGAGGATAAAGGACTGCCCTTTCAAAAGATTGATGACCAGCGGGAACGGGATGTCCGGCAAGGGGCGCTTGTAGTCGCGCCAGAGCGTGGCAAGCGACATCAGCAGCCAGATGCCGCCAAGGATCGGGCCGGGCAAATTGAAAAACAGGAGGAGAAGCCCGCCGAGCAAGGGGGTGAACAACGGCCACAACGGGGAGCGCAACTGAAGATCGTTCCGCTGGAATGTATATAAGTCCCATGCAAGCGCCATCTGCCCAAGGCTCAGGAGCAGCGTGCCGATGATGGACAGGACATGGTACGAGCCGCTCGGAGACCATGCCGCAAAATGGAACGTGAAGCCAAAGGACAGCCAGATGAAGCTGTGCCCGCACATCTTGGCCCATCCCGTGCGCAGGGATTCGGGCCATGTCCTCGACATGCGGCGCGATATAAAAATAAGGCCGTGCAGGGGCAGGATAAACACGATCGCGCGCAGTATGACGCCAAGCCACCCGGCGAGGGTCCACGGCAGTTCCGCGTTCATGCGGACGGAGAAAGTTTCCTGCAGCGCATTGATGCTTTTCTGGATATTAAGCCATGAATCCACATCGTAAATCTTGCCCGAACGCTGGAGATAATAATCCTGCCACAGTCCGGGAATGGACTTGGCAACCCGCCCGGTCAGGGATGTGATGTTTTCCTGAAGTTTGCGGGCGGGCGCGAGTACGCGGCTGATGCGGATCTGAACCGTATTCAGCCGCCCCTGCGTCTGCGCAAGATCGCTCAAAAAAGCCCGCAGCTCCGGGGAAATGTCCGTTTCATCCTTCGATGGGGTGGAGTCCTGCTCCAGAAGGGAAATTTCACTGAGCCTGCCTTTCAGCGTGTTCAGCGTGCCTTCCAGCGGTTCCAGCACATCCGAGAGCTTCTCGTTCAGCCGTGCCAGCCGCTGCTGGACGACGGACAACTCCAGCGGCAACCCCCTGCTCACGCGGGAAAGCGTCATAAGCCGCTGGTACTCTTCCTCTATGCTGTTGAGCGCCTCATTCAGGTTACGGGAAGCGTCCGGCAGGCGTTTGGTCAAGGCCACGGTTTCCGCGTCAATGGCCCCAAGTTCCTCCACCCGGTTTTGGAGCAACGTATTCCAGACATCCTGCGTCGGATCGGGCGCGGGTTTCGGCGCGCTCGCGGGCGCATCCGTTTTCTGCCCGGATACGGGAGCGGCATCGGCAAAAGCGATGCAAGGCAGGGAAAGGCTCAGGCAAAGAAACAGGGAAACAAGTCGGAGAGCATTCATACAGCGGCGTTCCGTTCGGCTAGAGTATGTTCGACGTTCCCGGAACATACCCTGCTATCCTTCGGCTCGGCAACCACTGAGAATGTGAGGGGGAAGAGAATCGGGGAGGGGGAAGGGGCCTTTC
>URTO01000140.1 GCA_900550745.1 uncultured Desulfovibrio sp.
AAAGGGGCCCTTCTCCCCTCCCCCAATTTCCTCCCAAAAAATTTTCCCTCCCGGTGTAACAATTCCACACGGAGCGGCACACTCTTCTTGTACAGGGCATCTTTCCCGTGCTCTCTCCGTCCGAAAGGCGCAGGGTTGAACGACAGAAAAGGAACAGGCCATGATCCCGGAGGCGGGAAAAGAAACCCTTCAGGCCGTGCTGAACGGCGACGCGGAAGCATTCCGCTCCATCCTGCGAACCTATGGGCCGCGCGTGGAGCGCCTCGTTTCCGCGCATGTCCTGCCGCACGAGGTGCCCGAAGTGGCACAGGAAACCTTCGTCAGGGCGTACAGGAGCCTGCGCTCCTACCAAGGCCAGGGTTCCTTCGAGCGCTGGCTGGCGACCATTGCCCTGCGCTGCTGCTACGAGCGACTGCGTGAACGCTACAGGCCCGAAGCGCCATTCAGCTCTCTGGCCCAAAGCGAAGAAGATGAAACGGAAGGCTTGACCGAGCAGGCCTCGTTCCGGCTCTATGAGGAAGAAAACGAACGCCGCGGCTTACGGGAAGAGCTCGAATCGGCCCTGCAGCGGTTGGAGCCCCGCGATCGTATGCTCCTGACGCTCACCTTTCTGGAAGGCTATTCCATTGCGGAGACGGCGGCCATGATGGACATGACGCCGATCAACGTCCGGGTCAGGGTTCACCGCAGCAAGGCAAAGCTGCGCGAAGCGCTCAATCCCCCTTTGGAAAACCTCGGGAGGCAATCATGAACAACCTTTTGCAGTCATTGCGCGGCGTGCTGTCCGCCCTTATCGGCTTTCAATCCCCCGATGACGGATTGCTGGAAGAGGCACGGCGCCGCTGGAACGAAGGGCGTACGGGCCGGGCTTCCCTGCTCGACGAGGCATGGGAGGAGCGCGTGATGTTCGCCGTCCGGCTCAGCCCGATGGACGATCCCGATGTCCCTGACTGGCTGGCGCAGCGCTTCCGGCCCCTTGCGTTGGCGAATGCCGCCATTATCCTCTGCGCGTTGATGCTCTTCTGGCACGCGGGCGATCCCGGCACCGCCCTTGCCGAATACGCGCAGGCGGCCCTTGCCGGATATGAGGTGTTTTTCTGATGCGGACCCGCTTCAAGAGTTTGCTGGCACTCGGCCTGACCTTTGCGGCAGGGTGCCTCATCGGTATCGCCATCGGCAGCAGCAACCCGCGCATGTTCAAGCTGTTCCGGCAGCCTCCGGGCCCCGACCGGGCGGTCGAACATCTGGCGGAAGTGCTGGATCTCACCCCGAAACAGCAGGAACAGGTTCGGGAAATCTTTATCCGCCTCCACCCTGAGTTCCTTCAAGAATCGGAACGGGCAAAAGCTTTCCGCAGGGCATTCATCATCAAGCATTTCAACGAAATGGCCCCGCTGCTCGATGAACGCCAGAAGGCCGTGGCCCAAGAGTTTCTGGAAAAGCAACTGTCGAGGAAAATGCAGCATCCGCCCAAAGAGGGCAAGGCGGACTAGCGCGCCCCTTGTTGGGGCGATTCCCCAAAACGCTCACCGCATCGGCTCCGCCGGGCGACAAAACGGGCTTTCCCTTTCGGGAATGCCGTACAGTGGATTTGTATTGATGAAAAAGAAACCGTTCCTCATCGCGGCGCTTGTCATCGCCGCAGCGGTCGCCGCGTGGTATGTGTTCCGTATGGATCAAGGCGACGGGATGGCCTATCTGACGGAACCCGTGACGATCGGAGACATTACCAAAACCGTCAACGCCACCGGCGAAGTCGGCGCAGTCCAGCTCGTCAGCGTGGGCGCACAGGTCGGCGGGCAGATCAAAAAGCTGCATGTCGTCCTTGGGCAGGATGTGAAGAAAGGCGATCTGATTGCCGAAATCGACTCCGTGCCGCAGCTTAACCAGCTTGAGACGGACAAGGCCCGGCTCCAGTCCTACGAATCGCAGCTTGCCGCCAAAAAAGTGGCCCTGAAGATCGCCAAAACGAAGTATGACCGCGAAAGGCAGCTCAAGAAACGCGACGCAGCCTCCAAGGAAAGCCTTGAGGACGCCGAGAACGCCTATGCCCTCGCCAAGGCCGAAGTGACCGAGCTCGAATCGCAGATCCGGCAGACCCAGATCGCTGTGAACACGGACGAAGTCAACCTCGGCTACACCCGCATCACCGCGCCGCTCGACGGAACCATCGTTTCCGTGCCCGTGGACGAAGGCCAGACCGTCAACGCCAACCAGACCACGCCCACTATCGTCCAGATCGCGGATCTGGACAAGATGGAAATCAAAATCGAAATCTCCGAGGGCGACATTACGGCGGTCAAGCCGGGCATGCCCATCACCTACACCATCCTTTCCAACCCCGAAACGGAATACAAGGCCGTCCTGACCTCCATCGACCCCGGCCTGACCACGCTCACGGACGGGAGCTACAAGACCACCTCATCGACGGGCAGTTCCTCTTCCTCGTCCTCCACATCCTCGAACAACGCCGTGTACTATTACGGCAAGGCGCTTATCGACAACAAGCAGGGCCCGCTGCGCATCGGCATGACCACCCAGAACGTGATCACCGTGGCGGACGTCAAGGATGCCCTGCTCGTCCCCGTGATCGCCGTCCAGTCCGGCAACGGCAAGAAGTTCGTGCGCGTGCTCGGCCCCGGCGACAAGCCTGAGCGCCGGGAAGTGACCACCGGCATCGCCGACGGCATCCATATCCAGATCCTTTCCGGGCTCAAGGAAGGCGACGCCGTGATCACCGCCCAAGTCACCCAGCAGGAGCAGGACGCCCAAGGCCAGCAGCGCCACCGGGGACCGCGGCTATGAACATCATCGAAGCCGAAGGCATCAACAAATTCTTCGGGGCCGGGCAAAACCGCGTCCATGTGCTGAAGGACATGTCCTTTGCCATCCAAGAAGGCGACTTCGTCGCCATCATCGGACAGTCCGGCTCAGGCAAGTCGACGCTCATGAACATCCTGGGCTGCCTCGACACCCAATCCTCCGGCGTCTGCCGCATCGGCGGCGTGGACATCGGCACGCTCGGCAGCGACGAGCTCGCGGAGCTGCGCGGGAGGCGCATCGGATTCATCTTCCAGCGCTACAACCTGCTCTCCACGCTGTCCGCCACGGAAAACGTGGCCCTGCCCGCCGTTTACTCCGGGGTGGACAAAAAGACGCGCCTTGATCGGGCCAAGTCCCTGCTTGCGGATCTGGGCCTGCCGAACAAGCTGGAAAACAAGCCCAATGAGCTTTCCGGCGGCCAACAGCAGCGCGTTTCCATCGCCCGGGCGCTCATGAACGGCGGCAGCATCATCCTTGCCGACGAGCCCACCGGCGCCCTCGACTCCAAAAGCGGCGAGAACGTCATGGACATCCTCACCGAACTGAACCGGCGGGGGCACACCATCATCGTCGTGACCCATGACCACCACATTGCGGGCTTCGCCAGCCGGGTCATCGAAATCAAGGACGGCTCGATCATTTCCGACACCCGGAGCCGGGAACTCGTCCCCGCACCGGAACGCGAACTCCCCCGTTCGCCCCGCGCCTCCCTCATGTTCCGCAAGGATCAGTTCGTCGAGGCGTTCAAAATGTCGGTGCAGGCCATCCTCGCCCACAAGATGCGGTCCGTGCTGACCATGCTCGGCATCATCATCGGCATCGCCTCGGTGGTGTCCGTGGTCGCGCTGGGGCGCGGGTCGCAGGAAAAGATCATCGCCAACATCAGTTCGATGGGCACGAACACCATCAACGTCTATCCCGGACACGGCTTCGGCGACCGGAAATCGGACAAAGTCAAGACGCTCACCGTCGCGGACTCCGACGTCCTCGGCAAGCAGAGCTACATCGACAGCGCCACGCCCAACACCACGGCGACGGGCACGCTCGTCTACCGCAACATCACGGTGAACGCCCAGCTCAGCGGCGTAGGCGAGCAGTATTTCGACGTCAAGGGGCTCAAGCCCGCCGAAGGCCGGTTCTTCAACAAGGACGACGTGCGGGCGAACCATTCCTACGTGGTCATCGACGACAATACCCGGAAAAAGCTGTTCCCGAACGGGGGCGAGCCGGTGGGGCAGGTCATCCTGTTCAACCGCCAGCCGCTGGAGATCATCGCCGTGGCCGAAAAGCAGGATTCCGTATTCGGCCCCACCGACGCCCTCAACCTGTGGGCCCCCTACACTACGGTCATGAACAAGATCACCGGGCAGCGGCACATTTCCTCGGTCATCGTCAAGGTGAAGGACAACGTCATGCCGCTCATGGCGGAAAAGAACCTGACCGCCCTGCTCACGGCCCGCCACGGCAAGACGGACTTCTTCACCGTGAACACGGACAGCATCAAAAAGACCATTGAGAGCACCACCGGGACCATGGCCCTGCTCATTTCGGGCATCGCGCTCATCTCGCTGGTCGTGGGCGGCATCGGGGTCATGAACATCATGCTGGTGTCGGTTACGGAACGCACGCGGGAAATCGGGCTCCGCATGGCCATCGGCGCGAAACAGGGCAACATCATGGAGCAGTTCCTCATTGAGGCCGTGCTTATCTGCGTCATCGGCGGCGTGCTCGGCATCGTGGCGTCCTACCTCATCGGTGTGGTCTTCGATCTGCTCGTCTCCAACTTCACCATGTCCTATTCCGCCGGTTCCATGCTGCTGGCGCTGGCCTGCTCGTCGGCCATCGGCATCGTCTTCGGATTCATGCCCGCGCGGAACGCCTCCCGCCTCAACCCTATCGACGCGCTTTCGAGGGAATGATGAACGCCATACGACTGATCGCCGCCCTGCTCGTCCTTGGGCTCGGCGGCTGCGCCAACTACCCGATGGGCAGCCTGAAAACGGATCTGCTCCCGGCGGAGGACGTCGCCGCCAGCTACAGCCTGAACACCGCATGGTGGAAAGGCTACCACGACGCGGATCTGAACCGGATCGTGGCCTTGGCGCTGGAGCGGAACGTGGATCTTGCCCTGAGCGCCATCAAGGTGAACCGGGCGCTGTATCAGGCACGCCTGCTCTCCGCGGATCTCGTGCCCTCCTTTTCGGCGGACGCTTCCGCCTCCGCATCCCACAACATCGACAACGGCAACGCCGCGCGATCGTACCAGACCGAATTCGGGGTGAGCTACGAGGTCGACCTGTGGCAGAAGCTCCGCAACGCCGCCAGCGCGCAGGAATGGGAATACAAGGCCACGATGGAAGACCGGGAAGCCGCACGGCTGGCCCTCGTCAACAGCGTGGCGGACACCTATTTCGAGCTGAAATACCTTGACGAATCCATCAAGGTCATGGAAGCCGGCGTCAAGCGCTATCAGGAGCTGCTCCGCCTCATCGAAGCCAAGTACGAATTGGGCAAGGTGGCTTCCGTGGAGCCCCTTCAGGCGCAGCAATCCCTGCTTTCTGCCCGCAACAGCCTGCTTGATCTGCATGATCGGCAGAACGTGGCCCGCCAGACGCTCCGGGATCTGCTCAATATCCGCCCCGGCGAGAACCCGGCCATCGGCAATGCCGACCTGATGTCCTACCCCACGGTCGGGGTCGATCTCGACGTTCCCGTGGCGGCCCTCGCCGCGCGCCCGGACATCCGGGCCTCGGAAGCCCGTCTGCAAAGCGCCTTCAAGACGCTGGAGTCGGATCGCGCAAGCTGGTACCCGGCGATCTCCATCGGCTCAACGCTCGGCACCTCGTCCTCAACCTCAAGCAAGGTCTTTGACCTGCCCCTGCTCGCGGGCACGGTTACCCGTTGGGGGAACTTTTGGGCTGTTTCCGCTTCATGGAGACTCTCTCAGGAAAACTTCATGAAACCGTGGGAGA
>URTO01000141.1 GCA_900550745.1 uncultured Desulfovibrio sp.
CTCTGTTGTAGCATGTTGTTTCATCTCCACAGTGCGGTGAAAATACAGCTTTTTTCTCCGGTTTTCCCCTCGGCGGGAACCACGGCCAAGGCGTTTTGCCGGTTATCCCTCTGGAGCTTCAAGGAAAAAAGCATCAACCATTTTCTATGACACAGCCTTTTTCATCAAGCGCAAAGCAAAAGGGAGGACGGGATGCCGTCCTCCCTTTTTTCGTAGGGAATCCCCCGTCAGGCGGGAAGTTCCCAAAAGCGTATCCGCCGCCTTCCAAAAACTGGGGGCTACGCGCCGTAGTATTCCTTATACCACTTCACGAACTGCCCGACGCCGTATTCCACGGACGTCTGCGGGCGGAACCCGGTGTCCGCGATGAGGTCGGAGACGTCGGCCCATGTGGCTTCCACATCGCCGGGCTGCATGGGCATGAGGTTGCGGACGGCTTTTTTGCCGAGGGCGTCTTCAAGCGTGCTGATGAAAGTCCCCAGTTCGACCGTATTGTTGTTGCCGATATTGTAGATACGCCACGGCGCTGTGCTGGTCGAAGGGTTGGGCTTGGCGCTGTCCCACTCAGGATCGGGCTGGGGGATGCGGGCCATGACGCGCATCACGCCCTCGATGATGTCGTCGATGTAGGTAAAGTCGCGGCGCATCTTGCCCTCATTGAAGACCTTGATGGGCTCCCCGGCGAGGATGGCCTTGGTGAACAGGTAGAGGGCCATATCCGGGCGGCCCCACGGCCCGTAGACGGTGAAGAAGCGCAGCCCCGTAGCCGGAAGGCGGTACAGGTGGCTGTAGGTGTGGGCCATGAGCTCGTTGGCTTTCTTGGAGGCCGCATACAGGCTGACAGGGTGATCCACGTTGTCGCGCACGGAGAAGGGCATGGACGTATTCATGCCGTACACGGAACTGGACGAGGCGAACACCAGATGCCCCACTTTCCCGTGGCGGCAGCATTCGAGCAGGTTGCCGAAGCCCACGAGGTTGGACTGGACGTAGCTTTTGGGGTTGATGAGGCTGTAGCGCACGCCCGCCTGCGCCGCGAGGTTCACGACATGCGAGAACGTGTTGCGGCCGAATACGGCTTCCAGCGCGGCATCATCGGCGAGATCCGTATGCTCGAAGGTGAATCCGGGCAGGGCCCGCAACTGCGCAAGGCGATCCTTCTTGAGCTGTACCGAATAGTAATCGTTGAGGTTGTCGATGCCGACGACCGTATGCCCCTCGGCGACTAGGCGTTTGGAAAGATGGAATCCGATGAACCCGGCTGCGCCGGTGACGAGAACGTGCATGTAGACCTCTTTGGCTGATTGATGCGTGGGAAGAGGTGCCCGGCCGCGCTTTCCGCGCAAAGGGGACGCCTCCGATAGTTTGCCCGTAAAAAGGCTGTTCCGCTGCGGATGGCACGCCGCACCCCCCAATAAAAGGGACACACCCGGAAGGGCTGCCCCGTCTTCCCCAACCCCCTTCTATCTTCCCGCAATAATGGATTTTAAGAAGGTGATAAGCTGGGCATAGCGCTGCGGCTCCCCAATGAGGCCGTCGACGTGCGGCGTGACCACATAGCGGTATCCATGCACGATGCTCGGCAAAAGCGGGCGCAGATCGGCAAGCCCGAGAGCGGGCGGAACCTGCCCGCACATGAGGATGACGCTTTCGGGTTTGAGCGCGGCGATGCCGCTCAAAAACATCCGGGCGTCAACCGTCGCCTCCGATTCGCCGTCCCCATAGGGATAGCGGTTCAAGGGCCAGAACGCATGGCTCCCCTTGGGGAGCGCCATATCCCCAAGCAAACGGCGCAGGAAATCGCGGTGGGCGGCATCGGCGTCGCCGCCCAGGTCACGGCTGAGGGACGGATAAGACCAGACCAGCAAGGGGCGGGGCGGGGTCTTTTTGAGCAGCGCCTGCCAATAGGCGGGCCATGCGTCCGGCGGCAGGATGTCGGCGGCCCGCGCCGCTTTTTGGGGGGCGCTGGAAACAGCCTGCGGCTGCTGGGGAGGGACGTAGGGAGGCGGCTGGCGGCGTCCCTCGCGCTGCGGCGGCGCGCCGTACTGCCGGGGGGGGCGGACGGGAGGCGCGGCTTCGGACGGTTCGGGTTCCGGGCGCGCCAGCAGCCGTTCCCTGACCTCGTCGTCGAGGAGCAGATGCGTGATCCCGGCCTGACGCCACGGACGGAAGGCCGGGGAAATGTTCAGCGGGACAGGAGCCACGAGAGCAGTCTCCACGCAACGTCTGTTTTGGAAAGGCGTACCCAGCGTTCTTCGCGCCCGGAGGCGTCGGCGACGAAGACTGTGTTGTCCGCCGTGCCGAAACCGTCCTGGAGCAGGTTGCCCACGACCATATCGGCTTTTTTGGAAACGAGCTTGCCGCGGACGGAGCCTTCAAGGTTCTGCGATTCGGCGGCAAAGCCCACGACCTTTTGATCCGGCCTGCGGCCTGCGGCGAGCGTTTTCAGGATGTCCGGGTTGGGTGCGAAATGGACGTCGAACCCGTCGGGGGCGTCGCTTTTCTTAAACTTCTTGTCGCCGCCCTGCGCCGGAGGCACAGGGGAGAAGTCGGCTACGGCGGCGGTAAACACGCCCGCGTCGCACTGCGGCCACACCGAAGCGGCGGCCTCCAGCATGTGCCGGGCCGATCCGACGTTGTGCCGGGCGATCCCGGCGGGCAGCCACGGCGTGCCCGGCCCGCAGACAGCCTCGACCCGCGCGCCGCGCAGCCATGCGGCCACGGCGACCGCCGCGCCCATCGTCCCGGTAGACGGGTTCGTCCAGAAACGCAGCCCGTCCCAGTGCTCGCGGGTGGGGCCGAGGGTGACCATGACCCGCATGCCTTCCATATCCTGCGGGGCCAGCGCGCGCAGCCCGGCGAGGTAGATTTCCCGCAGGTCGGCAAGGCGTCCCTGCCCTTCCTCGCCGCATGCCGTACGCCCGCAGCCGGGTTCGACCACGGCGCATCCCCTCCCGCGGAGGGCGGCGATATTGGCCTGCGTAGCCGGATGGCTCCACATGGCGGGATTCATGGCGGGGGCGATGACGGCCTTGCCCCGGAAGGCAAGGGCTTGGCAGGCCAGCAGTTCGTCGGCCTGCCCCTGCGCCAGCCGCGCGATGGTGGCGGCGGAGGCGGGGGCGATGACGAGGGCCTGCGCCACTTGGCCCGGTTCGAGATGGGCGAAGGGCGAGGGTGCCTGCGGATCATCAAAGGCCGCCGTGTATACCGGGGCCGCGCCGAGTGCGGCGAACGTCAGCGGCGTGACGAATTTCTGGGCGGAGGGGGTCAGGGTCGCACTGACGGAAACCCCCGCATCCTGCCACTGGCGCACGAGATCAAGCGCACGGTAGGCGGCGACGGAGCCGCACACGCCAAGATGGAGGCGGGCCCCGCCGACGCCGCGGAAGGCGAGATGTGCGTCCATTACTGGCTCAGGCCCTGCTGATGCACGCCGCCGGAACTGCCCGTGCCCGTGGACGTGTCGGGCGTCAGATAGAACGACGGGGTGGAGCTGCCGCCCGCGTCCATTCCGGCGGAGATCCCGCCGTTGCCCATAGTCGGCAGGACGCCGTCGGCGAGCCGGGTCATGGCCCAGATTTCCATAGCGGCGGTGGTGGTCTGATCATAATAGTAGATCACCACGTACCGTTCGCCTTTTTCGTACAGGTGCATGGTCTTGGAGCCGATGGCAGCGCCGCGCAGGTTCCAGCCCTGACGGTTCATGTTCAAAATCATGGCGTTGGCGAGGGAGGGCTTGTCCACGCGGCCTTCGACGGTGATGAGGCCGGTCTTGGTTCCGTCCTGAGCCACGGAAATGAGGCTGCGCTTGGCGTCCACGGACATGTCGCGGGGAATCGGGACATCGGGGAACTGATCAAAATAGACTTCGCTGCCGTCGGAGGATTTCGTCTCGAACGGATTGGAAATATTGAGCTCCGCGCACCCGGAAAGGGGGAGCAGGGAGCAGATGAGCAGCAGGCAGTAAAGAGCACGCATGGGAAACTCCTTCGTCATGGCGGTGTCCGGGAACCCCCGGCTTTCTGTTCATAGCCAATCTTCGCATGATGCGCAAATAGAAGGCGATGGCGTTCCCGGCCCTTGCCCAAAGGAAAACCCGGAAGCCTGCCCTTGTATCCCCAAAGGGCTCCCACCTGAGGCCCGTATGCGCATAGGCATCGCCTGCTCCCCCCTCTGCTCCAAAAGGCTGGTGCCGGAACGGGCTCTTATCAGGGAACCGTTGGATATCCTGCGGCTGCTCCCCCCGGCTCGCGCCGGGACGGATTCTTTACGAACGAAACGCAAACCGGCCGCATCCGCTCCCCCGGCTTGCGCGGGAACGGACTCCTTCCGCGCGGCCTCCCCGCCAGTCGAAAATCTTTGAAGAGGATAGGGGAGGCTTGGAGGGGGAAGGGGAAACTTTCTCTAGAAAGTTTCCCCTTCCCCCTCCAACTATCCTAATACCTATCCCATACCCCTTACGCCATCCAGTACCGGATCAGCGCCACGGTGCCCATGCCGACGGCAAGCGCGCCGAACAAGCTGCCTTTTTTGTACCAGCAGATGAGCAGGGTGGGGAAGGTGGCGATGAGGAACAGGTTGTCCCCAGCAATATTGAGCTTGCCGTCAGCGAGGAGCAGATCGGGCGCGACCAGCGCGGCGAGCACGGAAACGGGCACAAAGGAGAGCCAGCGCGTCAGGAGCGGCGGCAGCTCGCGCCCCGCCAGCAGCGTGACCGGGAGCACGCGGGGGATGAGGGTCACGAGGGTCATGCCGAGGATGCAGAGCAGGAGATCGATGTTCATGCTTTCTTCCTGAGGGCGTCGATGTTGCGGTCGCGGTGGGTGACGAGCAGGGCCCCGATGGTGGAGGTGATGACGCTGGCGATGATGACGTTCCAGCGGCCCGTATCGCACATGGCGAGGATGACGGAAAGCAGCGCCGAGAGGATGGCCGCCAGCGTGTACAGCCGCTCCTTGCACTGGGGGACGAGCAGAGCAAGGAACATGGCGGGCAGGGCGTAATCAAGGCCGAACAGCTTGGGATCGGGCAGGAAGTCGCCGGCCACCGCGCCGATGAGCGTACCGAGCACCCAGCCGCTGTGTGAGGTGAAGTTGGCGGCGTACACCAGCGGAAGCCGCGCCTTCTCGCCCGTGGCCATAGCCATGCTGTGCATGGCGAAAACCTCGTCCGTAAGCCCCCAGCCGATGATGAACTGCTGGAAACGGGTGAACGGCGCGAACCACGGGGCTACGGCGGCGGACATGAGCACATGCCGCAGGTTGATCACGAACGTGGTGAAGACGATGGAAAAGACGGATGCGCCCATCCCCCATAGGCCGACGGCGATGAACTGCCCGGCCCCGGCGTAGACGAACAGGGAAAAGAGCACGGCGTATACGGCGGGGATGTTGTTCTGGACGGCAAGCACGCCGTATGCGAAACCAAGCGGCACGTATCCCAAAAAGATGGGGAACCCGCGCTTTATGCCTGTAAGGACGGCGGAGGAGGAAGAGGCTTCCGGTTCCGTCTTGGCGGTTGATTCAATGGTGTCGGACATGATGCTGCTGCGAATGTTGATGGGGGCTGAAAGCTGACGGGATCGGCACAGGGCTCTTGCCGCAAGGACGGAAAGAGCCCTGTGGGAAGGAGTCGGAAGATATACCGAAACACACAGGGCGTCTAGTTTAAAAAGGCTCCGTCATAGTACGTGGTTGTTTCATCTCCACAGTGCGGTGAAAATACAGCCTTTTTATCCGATTTTCCCCTTGGCGGGATCCACGGCCAAGGCATTTTCCGGTTATCCCTT
>URTO01000142.1 GCA_900550745.1 uncultured Desulfovibrio sp.
GAAGCCGGAACGGACACGGAACCGCTCCGGTTCACCGAACACACAGAAACGGCCGCACGCGACCCGCGCAGCCTGCGTTTTTCCGGGAAGAAACAAGACGGAAAGCGATTTTTCTCAAACAAACGGAAAAAGTCAAACAGAACTTCACAAAAACCGCCCCCTCTTTCTCAAAGAAAAGTGGTTCCGGGACGCAACATCCCGGAACCACCTTCAAAAACATTTTTGGCGCGAGGAACTACTTTTTGGCAGGTTCCTTTACGGCCTTCAGGTAAATGTCGGTGACATAATGGAGGCGCTCAAGACGGGCCAGATCACGCCGATCCAGTTCGCCGGTCTCATTTTGGAAGGAGACGATATCGTGCAGCCATTCACGCAGTTCGCTGGTCCCGTAGCTCTGCTTGAACATGGCGAGCTGCTGGTCAAGCGCGTATACCGGGTGATCCTTAATATCGCGGATAGCTTCTTCGCGGGTCATGGCCTTGCCGGTCCACGCATTGTAGAAGCGCATATAGTCGTCGGCAAGATCCTCGGCGGGGGTCTTCTTCATCATGTCCACGCTGCGGAGGTACACGCGGAGGAAGGCCACGATGTCGCCCTTATGCTTATTGGCATAGTCCATATTGGCGACGAGCAGGATGGGCTGGCGGGCATTGCAGTCGCTGGAGTGCGCAATGGTCTTCAGGCCGAGCTTTTCAGCTTCAAAGGTCTGGGGGGCCCACAGCGCGATGGCGTCGCCCTGGCCTTCGGCAAAGGCTTTCATGGCTTCGGACGGCTGCATGTCGACGATCTTGATGTCACGCTCGTTCAGGCCAAGGACGTGCAGCCAGCGGCTCAGCATGTAGTGGGCGGACGTACCCTTGGGGACGATGAAGGTCTTCCCGCGCACGGAGCCGGGGTTGCCGTAGACTTCGGGGCAGTTGGGGTTGAAGCCCTTCATCTTGAGGATGGGGCTGTCGGCACGCGTGAAAATGGCGTTGGAAGCGGATTCGTCGTTGCCGATGCCGACGATGTACAGGCGGCTGCTCAACGAGGCGGTCAGCGCGGGCATGGCGCCAACGCCGGCAATGGCCCAATTGGAGGACTGCATTTCGTCAATGACGTTTTTGCCGGATTCAAAGGGCAGCAGTTCGAGATCCAGCCCTTCAGCCTTATCCCATCCCTTTTCTCTGGCGTACCAGACCAAGAAGGTTTCATGCTCGCCGAGCCATGCCGTACGAAGGGGCACAAGGGGCTTGGCGAACGCTGCGGAGCCGCTCAGGCACCACGCGACCACAAAAAACAGGGCCAACAGACCAGCAAAGGGATTACGCACTTTCATGATTTCCTCATCCACCCATGAGAACGTTCGTTTCCCCGGCTTCCGAACAGAGCCACTCCCCACAGGACAGCCAAGGACATTTGCCGTAACCATACCTTAAAAAAAGGGCAGTGGCAACGCAGGGCCCCTTCGGAGTTTTTCGGTGTTGAAAGAATCATGGGGCAAGCGGCGCATCACTGCGCCCGGCATGGCGGCGGGGCGGCATCAGGGCCATTCCCTTGCCTCTTTCGGGAAAGCGGCATATCTTTCCGGGCAGAATCCGTACCGTCAGCGCCGCGCGGCACGCTCCGGGCCACCCACGGAAAGGCCCCGCCAAGCGTTCCCGCAGCGCCCTTTTTACGCAACAAATGTTCCCGCGATCCGTTTTCGCGTATCCTGCGAGGGAGTTCATGGCACTTTTGAGTTTACAGGGCGTCACGCTCAATTTGGGCGGCAAGACGCTTCTTGATGCCGCCGACCTGCATGTGGAGCAGGGAGAGCGGGTCTGTCTCGTCGGACGCAACGGCGTCGGCAAGTCGTCCCTGATGGCCCTGCTGTCCGGCGACCTCACGCCCGACGGCGGCACCATCGTCCGCACGCCGGGCGTCACGTTCGGGCATATGCCGCAGGCCGTGCCCGATCATTGGAGCGGCCCGGTCTTCGGCGTGGTGGCCTCAGGGCTTGGGAAGGAAGGCGAAGCGCTGGCCGCCGCCCACCTCATCGCCACGGGCCGCGAAGACCAGCTTTCCGCCTCAAGGCTGGCGCTGGCCCGCAACCTGCTCCAGACCGGGGAGGGCTGGGAGCGCCACGGCGACATCCTTGAAGCGATCAACCAGCTCGGTCTCGATCCCGAAGCGGACTTCGCCACGCTCTCCGGCGGGAACAAGCGCCGCGTGGCGCTGGCCCGCGCCCTCGTCGCCTCGGAAAACCTGCTGCTCGACGAACCCACCAACCATCTGGACATCAAGACCATCGCGTGGCTGGAAGATTTCCTCGTCCGGCGGGTCAAAACCTTTGTCTTCATCAGCCATGACCGCGCCTTTGTCCGCCGCCTCGCCACGCGCATCGTGGAAGTGGATCGCGCCCATCTCTACAGCTACGCCTGCACGTTCGACCAGTTCCTCGAACGCCGGGAGGAGCGCCTTGATGCCGAGGAAAAACAGGCCGCGGCCTTCGACAAGAAGCTTGCGCAGGAAGAAGCGTGGATACGGCAAGGCATC
Organism: uncultured Desulfovibrio sp.; assembly: GCA_900550745.1. Taxonomy (GTDB): domain Bacteria; phylum Desulfobacterota; class Desulfovibrionia; order Desulfovibrionales; family Desulfovibrionaceae; genus Bilophila. The sequence goes on from URTO01000142.1 coordinate 2,518, forward strand.
AAGGCCCGCCGTACCCGCAATATGGGCCGCGTCCGCGCGCTGCAGGCCATGCGCTCCGAACGGATGGCCCGCGTGTCGCGCCAAGGCGTCGTTTCCATGCTCGCGCAGGAGGCGGAACGCTCCGGCAAGCTGGTGATCGAAGCGAAACAGGCGGGGTTCGCCTACCCCGACGGCTACCGCGTATTCAGCGCCTTTTCGGCCATCATCCAGCGTGGGGATCGCATCGGGCTCATCGGCAACAACGGCGTGGGCAAGACCACCCTGCTCCGGCTGCTCCTCGGTGAGCTTGAGCCCACGGAAGGTTCCATCCGGCACGGGACGCGGCTCGAAGTCAGCTATTTCGATCAGCTCCGCTCCTCGCTCGATCCTGAAAAATCGGTCATGGACAACGTGGCGAACGGCAACGACACCGTGACCATCAACGGACAGCAGCGCCATGTGGCCAGCTACCTCATGGATTTCCTCTTTGAATCGGATCGGCTCAGGGTTCCGGTGCACACGCTTTCCGGCGGCGAGCGCAACCGCCTGCTCCTCGCCAAGCTGTTCACCATGCCCTCCAACCTGCTGGTTCTCGACGAACCCACCAACGATCTGGATGTGGAAACGCTGGAACTGCTTGAAGAGCTGCTCGCCAACTATTCAGGGACGGTGCTCATGGTCAGCCACGACCGCGAGTTCCTCGACAACCTCGTCACCACCACGCTGGCTCTTGAAGGCGACGGGCAGGTGCATGAGTACGTGGGCGGGTACACGGACTGGCTGCGCCAGCGCCCTGAGCCCGTGGCTGCCCACGCCGACAAGCCGAAACCCAAGCCGCTGGCCCCTCCCGCCAAGATCGGCCCGCGCAAGCTGACCTTCAAGGAACAGCGCGAGCTGCAAATGCTCAAGGACGAACTGGAAGCCCTGCCCGGCAAGATGACGGCGCTGGAAGACGAGCAGCATACGCTTGAAGACCGGCTCAACGATCCCGGCTTCTTCGCGCGCGATCCCGACGGGTTCAACGCCACCGCAAAGCGCATTTCCGAGCTTGACGACGAACAGACCGCCGCCCTCCAACGCTGGGAGGATGTCGAATTCCGCATTGCCGAACTGGAAGGCAACGCCGAGAGCAAATAGATCCATTTGGGGGGAACTTTTTTGAAAGGCCCTGTCATAGGATGTGGTTGCCTCACCTCCGCAGCACGGTAAAAATACGGCCTTTTTATCCGGTTTTCCCACCGGCTGAATCCATGATTAAGGCATTTTTTCGGTTAATCCTTTGGAACTTCAAGGAAACGGCTGATGCTTTCTTAAAGTTCCAAAGGGATAACCGATAAAGTCCTTCAGATGTGGAACCCACTGACAGGAAAGCCGAAAAAGCCCTTTACCATGTGGTGGAGGCGCAACAACCATATTCTATGGCAGGGCCTTCTGAAAAAACCCCGCGTTTTCCCTCCCCCCACGCCTCCCTTTTCCAAGCGTTTTGCGCTCATTAACTCCCTGCGCCTTTTGAGGCTCTCTCTTTCAAAAGGCGCATATTGAGGCGGCACGCCGGCCGTCACAGGCCATTAAGCTGTATTTGCCTTCTTTTTGCCACCATACATTGTCACCATGACAATCCACATTGTCCCGCCCGCCAAAAACATTGATCCATGACCAGCCGGATCGCTACCCCGGCTCCCCGGAGCGCTGTTAGGTTACGTCCATCATCAACGCAACCGCTAGGTTCTCAAGGAGATAGATCATGGAGAAAGGTACATTCCAGCTCAAGTCCGGTCTGGCCGAAATGTTGAAGGGCGGCGTCATCATGGACGTCACCACCCCCGAACAGGCGAAAATCGCGCAGGAAGCGGGCGCGTGCGCCGTCATGGCCCTTGAGCGCGTCCCCGCCGACATCCGCAAGGCCGGGGGCGTCGCCCGCATGGCCGATCCGAGCATCGTCCTCCGCATCATGGACGCCGTGACCATCCCGGTCATGGCCAAGGCGCGCATCGGCCACATCGTCGAAGCCCGCATCCTCGAATCACTCGGCGTCGATTACATCGACGAAAGCGAAGTCCTGACCCCCGCCGACGACCGTTTCCATATCGACAAGCGCGGCTTCACCGTGCCGTTCGTATGCGGGGCCCGCAACCTCGGCGAGGCCCTGCGCCGCATTGCCGAAGGCGCTTCCATGATCCGCACCAAGGGCGAACCCGGAACCGGCAACGTCGTCGAAGCCGTACGCCACTGCCGCATGGTTCTCGGCGAGATCCGCGCCCTGTGCGCCCTGCCCGAAGAGGAAGTCGCCAACTTTGCCAAGGAAAACGGCGCGCCGCTCGAACTCGTGCTCAAGATCCGCGCCGAAGGCCGCCTCCCTGTGGTGAACTTCGCCGCTGGCGGCATCGCCACGCCCGCCGATGCCGCCCTCATGATGCAGCTCGGCCTCGACGGTGTGTTCGTAGGCTCCGGCATCTTCAAATCCACCGACCCGGCCAAGCGCGCCAAGGCCATTGTCGCCGCCGTGACTCATTACAATGATTACAAGATCCTTGCGGAAGTCTCGCGCGATCTCGGCGAAGCCATGCCCGGCCTGGAAATCTCGGCCATCGCGCCCGAACAGCGCATGCAGGAACGGGGCTGGTAAGCCGATGGCCGCAGCGTCCGCCCCGCGCATCGGCGTGTTGGCCATTCAGGGGGCCTTCCGGGAACACGTCCGTTCCCTCTCCCTCTGCGGAGCCGAAACCGTGGAAATCCGCACGAGGGAAGACCTCGAAGGGCTTTCCGGCCTTGTCTTCCCCGGAGGCGAGAGCACGGTTATGGGCAAGTTCCTCATCGAATGGGGCATGATGGGCCGTGTGCGGGAGCTGATCCAAAGCGGGATGCCCGTATTCGGCACCTGTGCGGGGCTTATCCTGCTCTGCTCGGACATCCTTAATCACCCCGAACAGCCGCGCATCGGCCTCCTGAACGCTTCCGTGCGCCGGAACGCCTTCGGGCGGCAGATCGACAGCTTCACGGCCCCGCTGGAACTGCGCCCGTTTCCAACAGCGGACGGGAAGCCGACGGATCAAGCGCCCCTCGAAGCGGTCTTCATCCGCGCACCGCTCATCGAAGAGGTCGGCCCCGGCGTGGAGGTGCTCGCCCGGATCAACGGCTTCCCCGTTGCAGTACGGCAGGGGAATATCCTTGCAACCTCTTTCCATCCCGAATTGACCAATGACCTGCGCCTCCATCAGTGGGTCGTGGATATGGCTGGGAATAATTAGGCATTGAGGAGGGGGGAGGGAACCTTTCTGGAGAAAGGTTC
>URTO01000143.1 GCA_900550745.1 uncultured Desulfovibrio sp.
GAGGAGGGGTTTGGGGAGGGGAGAGGGAACTCTTCTGGAGAAGGGTTCCCTCTCCCCTCCCCAATATGTTCTTCGTTACTCCGCTTCCCTGCGGATGCGTGCGCCTACGGCGTTGAGTTTGTTTTCGATGCGTTCATAGCCGCGGTCGAGGTGGTAGATGCGCTGTACGGTCGTGGTTCCCTTGGCGGCGAGCCCGGCGAGCACGAGGGAGGCGCTGGCGCGGAGATCCGAGGCCATGACCGGGGCCCCGGTAAGGCGCTGGACGCCGCGTATGACGGCGGTGTGCCCGGAAAGGCGGATGTCCGCGCCCATGCGGACGAGTTCCTGAACGTGCATGAACCGGTTTTCAAAAATGGTTTCGCTGATGACCCCGGAACCTTCGGAAAGGCACATAAGGGCCATGATCTGCGCCTGCATGTCCGTCGGGAAGCCGGGGAAGGGCTGCGTGGTCACGTCCACCCCGCGCAGGGCGCAGGAGCGGCGGGCCAGCACGCCGTCGGCGGTGGGTTCGATTTCCATGCCCATCTGGCGCATTTTGGCGATCACGGCGTCAAGCTCCTCAAAGGGGCAGTCCGTAAGCAGCAGTTCGCCGTCGGTGATCCCTGCGGCGGCGAGGAGGGTTCCCGCCTCGATGCGGTCGGGCATGATGCGATAGGTGCACCTTCCGAGGCGCGGGACGCCCTGAATGCGGATGACGCTGGTGCCGTGGCCTTCGATGCGTGCGCCGCAGGCGATGAGGAAGCGGGCAAGATCGACGACTTCAGGCTCGCGGGCCGCGTTTTCAAGGATGGTTTCTCCATCGGCCAGCGCCGCGGCCATGAGCAGGTTTTCCGTGCCGCCGACGGTGGGGAAGTCGAAATGGATGTGCGCGCCGTTGAGCTTGCGGCAGCGGCCGAGGATGTACCCGTCCTCAAGATCGAACCGCGCCCCCATCTTTTCAAGGGCGGACAGGTGCAGATCCACGGGGCGGGCGCCGATGGCGCAGCCGCCGGGCATGGCTACGCGGGCTTCGCCGAGCCGGGCCAGCAGCGGGCCGAGCACGAGCACCGAAGCGCGCATGGTTTTGACCAGTTCATAGGGGGCTTCGGGGTTGAGCGCGCCGGGGGTCACGGTGACCTGCCCGTTTTCAAAGGCGTTCGGACAGCCGAGCAGCTCAAGGAGCTTGAAGGTGGTACGGATATCCCGCAGATCCGGGACATTGGTGTAGGTCACGGGTTCGTCGAGCAGGATGCTGCCCATGAGGATGGGGAGGGCTGCGTTTTTGGAGCCGCTCACATGCACGACGCCGGTCAGCGGAACGCCGCCTTCGATGATCAGTTTGTCCATGAACTGTCCCTGTATGTGGGCCCGGAAAAGCCGGGTGTTGCCGGTTGGATGGAGGGTGCCCCGCGCAGGGGCGGATGCGGCGCGATCCGCTTGTGGCGCAAACCGTACAGCTTGCCGAAGCTACCGGACGGGGCGCAGGCGCGATCCGTTTGCGGAAGCTGGGGAAAGGATATAAGATACTATCGGGTTCCTTGGCTGGTCAAGGAGCATATTCGGGCCCGCCGGGTGCCCCGGAATGCGGAAATCGGAAAAATATTGCGGAAAGGCTTGACGTTAATGTGGCTCTGATATAAAAACCACAGCTGCATGTGGCGGATGTAGCTCAGTTGGCAGAGCATCTGGTTGTGGCCCAGAGGGCCGTGGGTTCAAGTCCCATCATTCGCCCCACTCACTTGTCTTGAAAGACCCTGCTTCGGCAGGGTTTTTTCATTTCTGCCCTCGTTTCCCCCCCCGCCGCGCCTTCCGGTTCTTCCCTGAAAAGGGACGAAGCCGCCGCCCCGTTGCCTACCCGGTGGCGCGGCGGCTCCGTGTTCCGTTTTTTATCGTGCGCATCGTTTTTGATCCCCGCATATGATGCGGAGGTTCCGCCGTCCGCGCTATGCTATGGCCAATTCCAGCCCCACGGGGCAGTGATCCGAACCATAGACGTTGTTTTCTATCCACGCGTCCCGGATGGCCGGGGCCAATTCCTCCGAAACGAAAAAGTAGTCGATGCGCCACCCGACGTTGTTGACGCGGGCGCGCTGTTTGTAAGACCACCACGAATATTGGTGCGGCTCGTCGCCGTGGACGCGGCGGAAGGTGTCCACATACCCGGCGGCGATGAAGGAATCCACCCAGGCGCGCTCGATGGGCAGGAAGCCGGAGTTTTCCTCGTTGGCCTTGGGCCGGGCGAGGTCGATGGGGCGGTGGGCCGTGTTGAAGTCGCCGCAGACCACGATGGGCTTGGTGCGGCGCAGCTCTTCGGCATGGGCAAGGAACGCGTCGTAATAGCCCATTTTATAGGCCAGCCGCCCGTCGTCCTTGGTTCCGTTGGGAAAGTAGACATTGAAGAAATGGAACGCGGGGTATTCGATGTGCAAAAGGCGGCCCTCCCCCTGATAACGGGGATCGGGGAGCTCGCGGTGTACGGCGAGCGGTTCGAGGGCGGCCTTTGGGCGCGAGAAGACCGCGACGCCCGAATAGCCCTTCTTGACCTGTGAGGCCAGCCATTCGGCATTCCAGCCTTCGGGGTTGCGGTGTTCTTCGGCGATCTGCGCGGGGTCGGCCTTGGTTTCCTGAAGCGCCACCACATCGGCGTCGGTGGTGGCGAACCAGTCCCAGTCGGGCTTGCCGCTCAGGGCGCGGAACCCGTTGACGTTCCATGAAACGAGACGAATGGTATCCATAGTTTTCTCTTGGCAAAAGGAAAGGGAACCGGTAGGCACGGCTCCGGCGGCCTCAGGCTTTCGCCCCCGTATTCGGGGATGTTGCCGGGCTTGCGGGCGTTTCCAGAAAAGCCCCGCCGTGCCTTTTCCGCGGAAGGATTCCATTGCCCGTGCCGATTGTCAAACGCGCTGCGTGCCGGCGGGGCCCGCCTACAACAAGGAAAAAAAGAATGAAGAAGATCCGCTTGCCGTTGCCGGTTTTGCTCCTGCTGTGCCTTGCGGCGCCATCACAGGCGTTTGAGCTGACGATCCTGCATACCAACGATGTCCATGCCATGTACGGCGGGACGACGGAAAACGGGACGGCCTGCTATGCGGCCCGGTGCCCCGGCGGGGCCGGGGGCGGCGTGCGCCTGAAGCAGGCCGTGGATACGGTACGCGCGGCAAAGCCGAATGTGGTGCTCCTTGATGCCGGGGACGAATTTCAGGGGACGCTGTTCTATACGCAGTTCAAGGGTGACGTGGCGGCGGAGATGCTTGACGCCTTGGGCTATACGGCCTTCACGCCGGGGAACCATGAGTTCGATGACGGCTGCGGCGAGTTCAGGCGTTTTGCGGAGCGGACGCGCGTTCCCGTGCTGGCCGCCAACCTGACGCTTCCGCCCGTATCCGGGGGCAGGCCGCCCACGCGCCCGTGGATTGTCGTGGAACGCCAAGGCCGCAAGATCGGCATTGTGGGGCTGGCCAACGAGGAAACGCCTTCCCTTGCCTCCCCCTGTAAGGAAGCCCGGTTCAGCCCGGCGGAAACGGCCTTGCGCGAAGCGGCCGCGTCGCTCCGGGCGCAGGGGGTGGACATCATTATCGCACTGACCCATCTGGGGCTGGACGCCGACTGCGCCCTTGCGGAACGGGTGGAGGGCGTCGATGTGTTCGTCGGCGGGCATACGCATTCCCTGCTTTCCAATACAGACCCCAAGGCCGCCGGGCCGTACCCCATTGTGAAGCGCTCCCCGTCCGGGGAACCCGTGCTGATCGTGACGGCGGCGTCCTCCTGCAAGCTGCTTGGGCATATTACGGTGGATTTCAACGACGCGGGCGTTGCACGGCGCTGGAACGACGAACCCATTGTTCTGGATGGCCGGAACGTCACCGTTCCGCCCGATGCGGAGCTTTCCGCCCGGCTGGAGGGCTATGCCGCCCAGTTGCGGTCGCTCATCGGACAGCCCGTAGGCAAGATTCTGCTTGCCGGGGACACGGGCGGGAGGCAGGTTGACCTTGAGGAAGATGCCCATCTCTGCCGCGTGCAGGAATGTTTGTCCGGCGACGTCCTTGTGGATTCCCTGCTCTGGGGGGCACGGGATAGCGGCGCGGACATCGCCTTGTCCGTGGGCGGTTCCGTGCGTTCCCCCCTGCATACCGGTGTGGTCACGATGGGCGACCTGCTGACGGCCATGCCGTTCGACAACACCCTTGTTGTCGGCGACCTGACCGGAAAACAACTGGCTGAGGCGCTTGAACATGGGGCGTCCGGCTACGAAAGCGGGGCGGGGCGGTTCCTGCAGGTCGCGGGGCTCACGTATTCGGTGGAACCCGCGAAACCGGCGGGACAGCGCGTTTCCGCCGTGTCCGTCCGCACAAAGGCGGGCGGCTGGGAACCTCTGCGCCCGGAAGCGGTGTACCGCGTCGCCACGGTGGACTATGTGGCTGAGGGCGGTGACGGTTTCGCCGCCTTCAAGAAAATACGATGGCAGTACACGGGCCGCGCCCATAGCGAATGCCTGCGCGACTATATAGCCAAGGCCCCTGTGGAGGTCGGCCCCGGAGGACGGATTCAGGTTCTCCGTTGACGAAACGGGAAACGGCATTCCCGCCGGGGAGAGGGCCTTTGGGGGACATCCGCCGGACGGCCCCTCCTCCCGATGCGGAGGCATTCGCTTTTGCAATGAAAGCTGCATTTCAACTGTCTGAAATGCAAAATGAATTTTTTAGAAAGCCATCGAAAGGGCGAATGTCTCCCGGTACAGCCCGTCTTCCTTTTCGGGGTTGTGCCATAAAAATGGTTGATGCTTTTTTCTTGGCTGTGCCATAGGAAGCGATTGATGCTTTATTTCCTGAAATTCCAAAGGAATAACCGATAAAATGCTCCGATTATGGAGCCCGTCAGCGGAAAAATGGGGAAAAGTTTCTATTTTCAGCATCCTGTTGGAATAAAACAACCTGATCCCCTGACAGGGCCTTTTTCTTTGAGGCTCTGTTCAAGTTTACGGTTGATAAAGAGAAGTATGCTCCTTTAACCGCCGGAGGCGCGAGCGTCAGCGAGCTTTGAAGACGTCCCCCGCCGCATGGCAATGAGGCATGAAGGGGGTGAGGAGCGGCGAAATGTCTCGCGAAGCGCGGTCGAGAGCGGCGAAGCCGCACGAGACGAAGCGCCGTCAGCCGTTGCCGGAGGGAGCCTTTCACCGCGCTGGAAGTGCGGCCGTCTCCACGGCAGAGTAATGTTCCGCTGAAACAGGGGCAGATGAACGACCTCTGATTGCCGTATCAGCCGGAAACTTTAAAACGGTTGATGTTTTTTCTTTGAAGTTCCAAAGGAAATAACCGGCAAAATGCCTTAGGCTCGGACTCAGCCAAGGGGAAGGCCGGGAAAAAGGCTGTATTTTCACCGTACTGTGGAGATGAAACAGCCACATGCCATGACAGGGCCTTTCTGTCTCCTCCTCTCGAACGATGTTGGATGATTGTTTCGTCTGCGGCATCGCTTCGGCAGGAGGCTTTTTTATGGATTCCCCCAAGTGTGGGGGGAACGGTGTGGAAGTTTGTTTGGCTGGGTTTATTATTCCCGGCCTTGGAGTATCTTGCTCTTCAAGTCCGTTGGAGCAGGTTTCCTATCCTTTTTAGTGCGAAGGGCTGCGTAATGGAGGATAAGAGAGTATGGAAAAAGTACATTGGCGTTTTTTAGAATGCCTATGGAATTTACCTTGATACTGTTTATTTCCCAATGTTCTTCCGGTTGGGATGATATGCCTGTAAGGCGC
>URTO01000144.1 GCA_900550745.1 uncultured Desulfovibrio sp.
CTTGCCGGAGAAAGGCGTCATCTCATGGGCGATATACACCATCGGCCCGCTTCCGGCATTTCGGTCATTCTTGACTGCCGGACGTTGCGCCATAAACATATAATATGAATATTTCGGCTGGCGGAAGACATCCATCAAACCACCATAGAAAGGATCAGGATGGTAACCGCGCTGATGGTCGAACGAATGCCAGAGACAACCGCCGACATGCTGCGGAGACTGCTTATAAAGAACATCGTAGCTGGTCACCGGATAATAAGGGCAGGCATAATGCTGTGCCTGTACGCGCATCGGCTGTTCTCCCCAGTTACGGGCTACACGACTCGGCGAATTGTGTGAGCTCCAATCATCCACATTGTCGCCCCATTCGCGGGTAAAGTAGGTCTTCGTCGGATCGATCTCTTTCGAAGCATCCTGCATATTGGCGGGATGGGCAAAATAGACCGGGAAATTCTCATGCCCGCGTGCTTCGCTGTCACTTCCGCTATAACAATAAGGATACGGATATTCGGCATCCACGATATCACGGGTGTTCTTGGCGAAATCAGCCGGATACCAAGTCTCGTTCAGGATCGGTTCCCACAGCCAGACCGAAGGATGGTTACGGTCGCGGCGCACGACATTGCGGATATCGCTATACACACGCTGTGCAAATTCGGGCGCGTCATTCCAGAACTGCCAGCCGGGCGTATTGACGATCACGAACAAGCCCAACTCATCGCAGGCGTCCATAAAAGCCGGATCTTGCGGACAGTGAGCATTACGGATGATCTCCATCCCGACATCTTTCAGTTTCTTGGCATCCCGCCAATGAATACTATTTGCGACAGCGTTTCCGACAACCGCAAAATCCTGGTGGCGGTTAGCTCCGATCAACGGTTTGCCGTACGGTCTGCCATTCAGGTAGAAGCCGTCTTTCCCTTTAAACTCAATGCTGCGGATTCCGATACGGCGGCGGTAACCGTCGATCACATTTCCTTCCTTATCAAGTACCCGCACCAGCAGGTTATACAAGGTCGGTGTCGAAGGGGTCCAAAGCATCGGCTGCTTCACCGGCATCCGGTCGGAAACAGTAGTTGCCCTACCCACCTTCACCTGTATCTTGTCACTCAGCCGGGCGACTTCGGTGCCATAGATGGCGTCGTCGAAGCCGTACCAGTTGTCGGCAAAGAACATATGGCCGGACATCTCGCCGGCGAGCGGGGCGCCGACTTCCTGCATCTTGGCCTTGATGATGGAGTGCCCGGTAGTCCACATCAGGGGGTTGCCGCCGTGCGCCTTGATGTCATTGAACAGACGGCTGGAGCACTTCACGTCCGCGATGACCGTGGAGCCCGGCTTGCGGGACAGCAGCTCACGGGCATAGAGGGAAAGGACTTCGTCGCCGAAAAGCAGCCGCCCGTCGGGATCGACGATGCCGAGGCGGTCGGCGTCGCCATCCAGCCCGATGCCGAGATCGGCCTTTTCTTCCTTTACGCGGGCCATAAGCGCCTGCATGTTGCCCTCTACGACGGGATCGGGATGGTGGTTGGGGAAATCGCCGTCCGGCTCGCAGAACATGGGGATGACCGTTGCGCCGAGCTTGGTGAGGATGTCCGCGCAGATTTCGCCGCCCGCGCCGTTGCCGCCGTCGAGCACCACTTTGACCGGGCGGGCCAGCTTGAAGCGGCTGAGGATATCCTGTTTGTACGTGGGGATGATGTCGATGCGGGAAGCCGTCCCCGTGCCTTCGGCGAAGTCGCCCGCCTCAAAGATGGCCTTGATCTTTTGGATTTCTTCGCCGTGGATGGTGGACTGCCCGGCCCATACCTTGAACCCGTTGTATTCCGGCGGGTTGTGGCTGGCGGTGATCATGATGCCGCCCTGCCGGTTGAGGTGCTTGACCGCAAAATAGAGCGCGGGGGTGGGCACCATGCCGATGCTGATCACATCGATCCCGGTGGACAGGAGGCCCGCTACAAGCGCGTCGTGGTACGCGGGCGAGGAATGGCGGCAGTCATAGCCGATGACCGCACTGCTGATGCCCCTGCCTGCGAGATAGGTGCCGCAGGCTTTCCCAAGATGGGTCACCCATTCGGCGTTGAAGTCCTTGTCCACGACGCCGCGGATATCATAAGCGCGGAATACGTTGCCTGCGTTCATTTTTTTCCTCCGGGTATAGCCCGCTGTTTGTCGTATGGCGTGCGAAGAACATACGCTATGGCAGAAAAGAGAGGCGCTGGGTGCATAAAGAACCGTATTGGCCGTTTTCCGTAGTATACGTTTTGATGCGTTTGAAGGTTGGAACAACCGCAGCCCTTTTTATAGCAGACACCCCTCCCGCCCGCAAATGACAAGGAAAAAGCCTTGACGGGCGGCAACGGGACAATACGCGCACTTTAGTCATTAGAACGGCGAAAGTCGCGTTCTTGGAAGAAAAAAACTAAATGAACTTGACCGTCTGTGCAGGATGACCTATATTTTGTAGACTCTGAATCCATTTGGCAGGCAATCCCGGAACGGACGGAATCCCGCCTGCGCCCGGATGGATTTGCCCCCCTCCGAAGGGGGATGCGATGCCCGGCCCGTGCCGGTGCGCCCCGCATGCCCCGGTACGGAGGAGTTTTTCTGGCCATATGAAGGAATCTTGATGAACTGGGACTGGGACAAGCTCCAAGAGAAACGGCAGAGGCAGAACTGGGGTAACAACAATAACAACAGCAATAATAACGAAGAAGAGCCGCCTTTCGGCAGCGGGAGCGGCAACGGAGGCAGGGGGCCGGACTATGAGAAGCTCTCCGACGCCTTCAAGCGCCTGCCTCACCTCTCCGCGCCCGCCGGCGGCAAGGCCAAGTGGATCCTTGTCGCGCTCGTCGCCGTATGGCTGCTTTCCGGCATCTATATCGTCAACCCCGATGAAGAGGGCGTTGTCCTGCGCTTCGGCAAATACGACCGCACGGTCGGGGCCGGCCCGCATTACGCGCTGCCCTTTCCCATAGAAACCGTCTACAAACCCAAAGTCACGCAAGTCCAGCGTGTGGAAGTGGGCTTCCGTTCCGTAGGGCAGGGGCGCACCTTCCAGCAGGGTGCGAACCGTTCCCTGCCTGAAGAGGCTTCCATGCTCACTGGCGACGAGAACATCGTCAACGTGCAGTTCAGCGTCCAGTACCAGATCAAGAATCCGGTGGAATATCTGTTCAACGTGACGGATCAGGCCGCCGTGGTCAAAAACGCCGCGGAAGCCGCCATGCGTGAAGTCATCGGCAACAGCCTCATCGACTCCGCGCTGACGGACGGCAAGCTCCAGATCCAGACGGAAGCCACGCAGCTTCTGCAGGAAATCCTCGACCGCTACAAGGTCGGCGTGCGCGTCATAGCCGTCCAGCTTCAGGACGTCCACCCGCCCAAGGAAGTCAGCGACGCCTTCAAGGACGTCGCCAGCGCCCGCGAGGACAAGAGCCGCATCATCAACGAAGCCGAAGCCTACCGCAACGAGCTCATCCCCAAGGCGCGCGGCCTCGCCGCCGAGGTGGAGAATCAGGCGCAGGCCTACAAGGAAACCCGTATCCGCAATGCCGAGGGCGAAGCCGACCGCTTCCTCGCGCTCCTCAAGGAGTACGAGCAGGCCAAGGACGTCACGAAGCAACGCATGTATCTTGAAGCCATGGAAGAAATCCTCAGCCGCCCCGGCATGGAAAAACTCGTTCTTCCGAAGGACGCCGCCGATCGCGTGCTGCCGCTTTTGCCGCTCATGCAGCCCGCCCCGTCCGCCGGAAAGATTGCGCCCCAAGAACACCTTTCCGGGGGACGGCTCCCGGAAGCAACCCTGAGCAGACCGAGGGGGGACAACTGATGGAAAAGCGTTTTCCCTTTTTGATCGGCCTGATCATCATTCTGGTTTTGATCGGTTCCCAGAGCATCTTCATCGTCAACCAGACGGAAAAGGCACTGGTGATCCAGCTCGGCGACCCTGTGGACAGGGTGTTTGGGCCGGGCCTGCATTTCAAGATTCCGCTTATCCAAACCGTCGTGCGTTTCGACGCGCGCGTATTAGATTATGAGGCAAGGGCCGCAGAGGCCTTGACCAGCGACAAAAAAGCTATAGTTCTCGATAACTACGCTCGTTGGCGGATCATCGATCCCTTACAGTTCTACAGATCGGTGCGCACGATACCGGGGGCCCAGGCCCGCCTTGATGACGTCGTGTACTCCCAGTTGCGCGCCCAGGTTGGTCGGCACAGCCTGACCGAGGTCGTCTCGAGCAAACGCAGCGGCATCATGGCCGACGTGACCCGCCGCGCTTCGGACATCATGAAAGAGTATGGTATTGAAGTTGTTGACGTGCGCATCAAGCGCACCGACCTGCCCGCCGAAAACCAGCGGGCCATTTTCGGAAGGATGCGGGCCGAACGCGAGCGCCAGGCCAAGCAGTACCGCTCCGAAGGTGTCGAAGAAGCGACAAAACTCCGTTCCGAAGCAGACAGGGAACGGGCAGTGATACTGGCAGAGGCCAACCGCCGTTCATCCGTCATCCGCGGTGAGGGCGATGCGACGGCGGCACGGGTTTTTGCGGAAGCTTTTTCCCGCGCCCCGGACTTCTATAAGTTTCAGCGCGGGCTTGAAGCGCTCAAGAAGGGCTTCGAGCAAAATTCCCGCATTGTGATTACGAACGATGACCCTTTCCTCGCCCCCATCAGATAACCCCGGGGGTATGGAGTTCTTCAATGACGTTTTTTCAGGAAGTTTATGACCGCATCCGTTGTGCGACGAATGCCAGAACCCAAACGGAACTGGCCGCCGTGCTTGAAATACGGCAGTCAAGCATTTCGGATGCGAAGCGTCGGAATTCGATCCCTTCCGACTGGTACATGAAACTGTTTGAAAAGTTCGGGCTCAACCCCGATTGGATCAAGAGCGGCACCGGCCCGATGTTCCTGAAGATCGATCAGGTCTATACGCCGGTTGAAGGCCCGCCGGAAGGGTTCCGCGAGGAACCGGCCCACTATGCGGACCCCAACGCCATCAGCACGCTGGCTAAGGTTTATTCGACGCAATGCGCGTATGAAGAGGGGCATCCCGCCCCGGATTTGCAGACTTCGGGCAAGATTGCCCTGCCGCAGTCCTACGTCAATGCGCAGACGCTCGTGTTTCATATCGAATCGGATTCGTTTTCCCCGCTGATCCGCCGCGGGGCCTATGTCGGGGTGGATACTTCGCGTGCGCATCCCATTTCCGGCGAAGTGTACGCCGTATATATGCCGCATGAGGGCGTGGCGCTCAAGCGCCTGTTCCTCGACGGCGATCATGACCGCTTCATCCTGAGGACGGAACAGCCCGCCCATCCCGGCGTGGTGCTTCTCCCCCAGGATTGTCCGGGCCGCATCCTCGGCAGGGTGTCTTGGGTGTTGCAGAATGTGTAATGTATAACCGGTGAGGGGCTTTTTCCCAAAGCCCCTCGCCCGGCCCCAACGTATAACGGCTTTACGTTCATTGAATCCCTGTTCGCGGTTTTCCCTGTCGGCCTGTTGGCCTGCGGGGAGGCCGGGAGCAGGGATTTTATGGACTGGGAGGGCTGGCAATGTTTGGGGAGAGCTCGTGGGATGCCTTTTTGAAAGGCTGTGTTATAGAAAATGGTTGATGCTTTTTTCCTTGAAGTTCCACAGGGATAACCGACAAAATGCCTTAGCCCTGTATTCCGCCAAGAGGAAAACCGGAGAAAAAGG
>URTO01000145.1 GCA_900550745.1 uncultured Desulfovibrio sp.
GATCGCTAAAACGTTAGCGGCAAAAGGCGCATTTGTGATCGTAAATTATAATGGTTCTGCTGCAAAGGCAGAGGAAGATGTAAAAGACCTTCCAATCATCGCGATGACGGCAAATGCCGGTGAGGAGGACAGAAAACAGACCTTTATCAGCCGGCTGTCGAGTGCCTTGATTTTCTTCGGGACAGGCTGGTTGATGGTGCAATCCTTGTCTTTGACGACTGGTCATGGGGGCTGGAAAAGGGCGAATCAAAGGCCCTTTCCGAGTGGCTCCCCACATCAGGGCTTGAACTGGAATTTTTGGCGTATAACGGCATTGTCCACCTTTATCTTAGAGTCCACAAAAAATAATCCTTTCATGCAGCGTTGCCGGATTCCTTGGTTTATTTAAAGCTTCATGCTCGGCATAGTATTGTTATTGGATAGAAAAAACATGCCTTCACTCCGTAAAGCCTATGACCTCTGGCTGTATGACCGCCCCCTGTTCTGGCAGCGCCTCAAGGCAAACCTGAACAGGGGCACGCACAGCCCGCTGTCTTTTTTGCGCGGCAACGCTTCCCTTCAACAGGATATCCTGCTCGCCTCTCCCCTGTGTACGGAAAAGGCGCGCTGCCTTGTGGTCTTTAGCTGCAACCCTTTGCTGCCCAGCGGCGTGGCGACGGCCGTCCGTACCCAGTGCCGGCTGTTGCGGGACATGGGGTATGCCCTTGATGCTCTTGTCTATGCTATGGACGGCTGTTCGCGTGAGGATGCCGAAGCGCTTCAGCGGCACTTTGAGCGCACAGCCGTAATCTACCCCCAGACAGCGCGTCAGGAACGATTGGCGGACGGGGTTACCGCCCCCAACTTGGATACATGGTGCGGGAGTGAGTTGCTGGATGCCTGCGCGCTCCTGCTGGAGGATGGAAGGTATTGCGGCGTCATCGTGCACCAGCCTTGGCTGTCCCGTGTGCTCGCTTGTGTGCCGAAAGGAATAAAAAAATATCTCTTCATGCATGATAATTTTGCCGGGCGCGCCGCCTTGTTTGAACGGCAGGGCCTTCCCGCACGTTCGGCGTGGCTGAACCTTGAGGAAGCTGAACAGGCGCGCTGCATGAAGCGGGCTGATATTATTTTTGCGATTCAGGATGAAGAGAAGGCGCTGTATGAACGGCAGCTGTGTTCACAACGGCAGGTTGTGATCTTCAAAATTCCTTTCCCGGACAACACTCGGCTCCCTCTGCCTCGCGTCCATGATAAGCTGGCCGTCGGAGTGCTTGCCAGTGACAACGAAAGCAACCGGCACGCCGTCGGCGACTTCCTGATCCGCTGGGAACGCGAATCCCGCCTGCATGGTTGCGCCGAGCTGCATATTGCCGGGGACGTCTGCAATTTTATCAAATCGCGCGACCCTTCAGTACATCTTCTTGGCCGTGTCGAAAACCTTGAGCGTTTTTACGCTGATCTGCATCTGGTGATCAATCCCGACTTCAGCGGGACAGGCATCAAGATCAAGTCGCTGGAAGCCCTGAGCTATGGGCGGCCTTTGTTGTGCGGCGGAGCCGGGAGCCGGGGGCTGAACGCGGCGCATCCCTGGCATGCCCTTCCGGGCCGGGCGTCCATGCTGGACTGTATCGTCACCCTGACGCAGCGCAAAGAGATGCTTCCTCCTCTCCGTGAAGAGTCGATCAGGCTATTTTACGAATACAGCCGCATGGATACCTATCGGGCTGCGCTTGAGGGCATGCGGAGGCAGGCAGACGGCAGCGCCGGCGATATGCCCCCTGGGAAAGCCCCTGTTCCATTCTTTTTCGATGCGGCCCCGCTTGCCCTCTGGGAACAGTCGGATATCCACAAAACCGGCATAGGCCGCATGGCAACACGCGCGCTGCGGGCCTTCGTCCGACGTGAGGATATCCGCGTACTGCTGATCTCCCCCAGCGGCATGGAAAACGATGTACGCCGCTTTCTGGAGCATAACCCTTGGGCGCGTAACGCTTCCCTCCTTCACCTTGCCTTGTCCAAGAACCCATCCGGCTCATGGCACGGGAAGAAGCTGAAACCTGCCATCCGCCGGATATTGGCCCCCCTGCCGAGCAGGGTGCAGGGCTGGCTCAAACAGGCTGCCGGCGTCCGCCCGTTTGCCCTGTACGATCAACCCTGCGAGGCCCTGCGCCAAGCGATTCTGCCGCATATGCCAGCCGGGGGAAAAGCTGTCTGGTTTTCGTGCTTTCAGCCTGTCCCCCATGAGGTTTCCGCCATGCCCGGCATACGATCATGCGTTGTGCTGCATGACATCATCCCCCTGCGGCTGCGGGACAAACACCCTTTTTACGAGCCTTGCCTTGATCTCATGCGCCAACATCTGCGGAAAGCGGACATCATCTGGGCCAATTCCCAGTTTACACGGCAGGACTTCCTCTCCTTCTTCCCCGGTGCGGATGGGGACAAGGTACGCGTAGCCCTCCTTGGCGGCGGCGATCATTTTCATGCGGCAGACGGAGGGCAAACGGAATCCGTCCTGCGTGCTCTTGGCATCCCCGCCCATACGCCGTTTTTTGTCAGCCTGGCTACCGTGGAGCCACGAAAAGGACTTACCTGCGTTATCCGTGCATTTCGCCGCCTGGTGGAAAAACATCCTGATGCGCACCTCCTGCTTGTAGGGCAGAAGGGCTGGAACTGCGGCGGAATCGTGCGGGAATGCGCAGAAACCCGGCAGATCCACCTGACGGGCTTTCTCCCCGACGAGGCTGTCGCGGCCCTCCTGAGCGGCTGCCGTGCTTTCCTGTATCTCTCGGAATATGAAGGGTTCGGCCTTCCTGTCCTTGAAGCCATGTCCTGCGGCGCGCCCGTTATTGCTGCAAACCGTACATCGCTGCCGGAGATAGGCGGCGATGCCGCCCTGTATGTCCCTCCCTCGGATGTGGAAGCGCTCGCGGCGAGGATGGGCGAACTTCTGGAACATGAAGATCTCCAAAAGACATTACGCCGCAAGGGGCTTGCCAGATCCGCGGCCTTTACATGGGATGCCTTTGCCCAAACCGTTGTAGACGGCATGGTTTATGGAACGCTGCGGAATGGCAGCGGCACGCGGACGGAAAAACAGCACTGATCACGCCAGTCGGCACAGGATACAAGCATTATGTCCCTCTTTCAGAATATCCAGAATATGTTGCTCAGGGATTTCCTGACCATTTACAGGATAATGCCGGCCTTTATCCGCCGAAAAATCCTCCTTGTCTTTTTGCTGATGCTGGTGATCGCCATCTTTGAAGCATTATCCATTCTTTCGCTTTCTTTTTTGGCGCTGAGCGTCGCCTCTCCCGACAAGACGATGAGCCTGCCTCTGGTCAGGTATGCCTTTGATATCTTTCCAAGCCTCCATAGCCTCCAGTCCGATGTCAGAATATTCGCCGTCTGGGTGGCCCTTCTGGTGGCGGGGCTTACCATCGTCAAGAACGCCATGTCCGCCCTGGCAGGGATGCGCACCGCCATGTTGGGCGAAGCTGTGGCTCAGTATGCCGGGGAAACGCTCTTCCGCTACTTTCTGAACAGCTCATATCTCGATTTTCTTTCGGGGAAGACCCGACAGATCCCCCAAGTATTCTCATGGCGCAGCCAGCTCGGATTTTTCCTTGTAAACCTGATGCAGGTCTACACATATATTGTCATCTCCATCGCGCTGTTTCTGATACTCATCTCGGCAACGCCCGAAGTCCTGCTGGCAACGCTGGTTGTCGTCACGTCGCTATGCTTTTTTATTTACAAAAGAATCAAACAAAGCGTCGATGCCGCCGGCAGGGAGTCCGCCGAGTGCTCCAGTATGGAATACCTGGCGCTGGAAAACGCCAAACGCGGCATGATGGAAGTGCATATCTACCGACAGCAGCCGTATTTTTTTGAAGCGTACCGTTCCGCAGGGATGAAGGCCATGCAGAGCCGGGCGCTCATCACCGTCGCCCCTCCCATCCCCACATGGATATTGGAAAGCATCGCCTTCCTCGTAATCCCCGCGGCGCTGTGGATCATGATATCGTTTTATGATGCCTCCATGTCCCGCATTACCGGCGTGCTGACCATGATCATGCTTGCCTCATGGCGCGTACTGCCACTGCTCAACCGCTCCATGACGAACATGGTTGCCTTGCGCGGAGCGCACTATCCGGCGCTCCAGTGTGCCGGGCTTATTGACGCGATACAGAAAGATCCCATCCCTCCGGCCGTGGAAGCCGAACAGCGGCTGGAATTCAGTGAGGCTATCAGCTTTGAGAATGTCTCCTTTTTCTACCCCTCGTCTGAGAAGGCCGCCCTGCGCCATGTCACATTCCGGCTTGCCAAAGGGGAGAGGCTGGGGATCGTCGGACAGTCCGGGGCGGGGAAAAGCTCTCTGGCCAATATCCTCAGCGGGCTCATTGAGCCTACTGCCGGGCGGATGCTCGTGGATGGGAACCCCCTGTCCCCCTCGGAGCGCGCCGCCTATATGCTTGGGGTGGGGTATGTGGCGCAAAACCCATACGTTGCGCCGGGCACGCTCGCGCAGAACGTCGCCTTCAGCCAATGGGGGCGGCCTTATGATGAGGAACGCGTGCGGCAGGCCTGCCGAATGGCCCATCTGGATATTGTGAACCAACGTCCTGAAGGCATCAACCTCCCTATAGGGGAAGGGGGCAGCGGCCTTTCAGGGGGGCAGTTGCAGCGCCTTTCCATTGCGCGCGCCCTGTATGCCTCGCCGCACCTGCTGATTCTTGACGAGGCCACAAGCTCGCTGGACATGGGGGTAGAGGCGGCCATCATGAAAACCATCACCTCGCTTCCCAGATCAATGACGCTGGCGATTATCGCCCACAGGCTTTCCACTGTGGAATCGTGTGATTCCATCCTTTGGCTCAGGGATGGCGAGACCGCCATGTACGGCCCTCCCTCCGAGGTGCTGCCGCATTACAGGGAATACCTGCGGGCTTCACATGAACGCACATTGCCGCAGGCATAGCCGGGGCTCATAGCCCCTTTTCCGGCTGCCTGATTCGGCCGCCATTCACTGCCATGACGAATAAAAGAGGTGTTTTTATGCGGGAAGCTGTCATCCTTGCAGGAGGGTTCGGCACTCGGCTGAGATCCGCCGTTCCGGATCTGCCGAAAGCCATGGCCCCTGTTGCGGGCAAGCCGTTCCTGGAAATCCTGCTGGCGCATCTGGAAAAGAAGGGGATACGGCACGTCATCCTTTCCGTAGGCTACCTCGCGGAAATCATTGAATCCCATTTCGGCGACAGTTTTGCCTCACTGCATATCAGCTACGCCTACGAGGATGAGCCTCTCGGCACAGGCGGGGCCTTGCGCTTCGCCATGCGGCAGTGCCGCGAGGACGTGGTGCTGGCGCTCAACGGCGATACCTTTCTTGATGTTGATCTGGAACAAGCCGGACAGGATTGGCGACACCACCGCGCCCCCATTCTTTTCGGCGTACAATCCGACGATACCGCACGCTACGGCAGCCTGTTGACGGATGGCCGCCGCGTCACCGGCTTTCTGGAAAAGGGACGGAAGGGGCCGGGCATCATCAACGCGGGAAGCTACCTTTTTCCGGTTACGCTTTTTGACGGGCAGAACCTTCCGGCGAGCTTTTCGCTGGAACAGGACTTTCTGGCGCGGGAAATCTCCCGCAGGGCCTTCCGCCTGTTTCCCATCGACGAACCTTTTATAGATATCGGCGTCCCGGAGGACTATC